>JBDSIM010000229.1:0-11451 GCA_039917935.1 Cyclobacteriaceae bacterium
AAGTGGCTGTAATCTATCGTTCGATAGATGCCGGGAATACGTGGTATGCTTTTTCAAATGGAATACCAGCGCAGGCTACCATTAGCAGTTTTGTATCAAGGGGGAGCAAAATCTTCGCTGCAACAATTTACCATGGGGTATTTGTATCCGAAGAAAGGCTGAATAATTGGGCGGCCTGTAAATACGGCCTTTATTTCTCAGCTGACCACGGTAACAATTGGTCACGGATAAAAACCGGTCTCCCTGACTCAACCGCATTTACCACACTGGAAGTATTGGATGCAGTCCTTTTTGCAGGAATTGGTTTAAGGAAATCCAGGCACAACATCCTGCGTTAATGGCGGTATATTGAAGGTTTCATTCCTTGCAAAAACGTATCCTTTCTCGTATATTACTATATTAGCGGCTGGTGCAAAAAATTCCTTGATGAGGGCTTATTTCAGCCCGGATTGCACTTGTGAAAACCTGGATCATTTGATTTATCAAAGCAGTTTTGACCATAATTAAGGCTCCATTATGAAACAAGCTTACAAACCCCTTTTCTTATTTACTGTCATCGGGATGAGTTGTTTTTATTCATGCGATGAAAAGCCGGCGCCAGATCCTTGCTGCGTATTTTCCGAACTTCCCGCTACTTCCGGCATTGGATCCAATGAAGGTATGCTTCAGGTGGAAGGTAAAACTTCGGCATATTTTTATGTGTTTGATGCCAGTGGAAAAAAAGTAAATTATCAAACCTTGAATAAATCCCTGGCTTTAAATCCGGGAAAATATCAAATAAGGGTTAATAATTCCACCCACGACGTTGAAATCAAATCAGGAATATTGGCGAAATGTTCGACGGCGACCCTTCTGGTTACCGGAAAAACCAATGAGTATTATTATGTGATGGATTCCTTAAGCGAACAACTTTCTTATGACGTTCTTGGCAAAGCCGTGACCCTTTTTCCCTCCCTTGTAAAAGTAAAAGTAAACAATACAGAACTACCGGTAGAGGTAAAAGTGAATCAGACAACAGAAGTTAAGACGGGAACCCTGATCGTTCGCGGCACCACAGGCGAATATTATTATGTTCTTGACGCCATGAACAAACAACTGAATTACAATACCCTGGAAAAACCACTTGCCTTTTTGCCGGGCGCTTATAAAATAAAAATGAACAAAACATCTCTTGAGGCCGAGGTAAAAGCAGAAAAAATTACTGAGCTAGCTACAGGCTCCATTTTAGTGAATGGCTCAACCAACGAATATTACTATGTATCGGATACTTTAGGCAATGCATTAAACCATCAAAATCTTAATGAACCTTTATCATTCTTTCCCGGCAACGTACAAATCAAGCTCAACAATACCCTTATGAACGCCCGGGTCATCAAAGGCGAGACCATTGAATTGCAAACGGGAAGTATTGTGCTGACCGGGAGCGGTACAGGATACTATTATGTTCTGGACCTTACTGGCAATTCACTGAATCATAATACAATGAATAAATCGCTGTCCTTTTTCCCTTCTGAATATGTCGTAAAACTTGGAGAGAATACTGGAAAAGCAATCGTTTCTCCGGGTAAGCTGACTTCTATATCAAGCCTTAAATGATGGTTTTTTCAGGTAGCTTTCCCGCTTATGAAAAGTAATGTCTGACCGGGCACAATGTTTGGTTATGTACGATAGAACCTTTGTTAATCTTTCAACTAAAACATAACCAGATGACATATGAACTCGATAGCAGCCATATACTGCTAACAATAGACAGAACAGAGATCATCGATATCTCTGTCAATGATATACTGGCTGCTAATGGTTTCCCGGGCGCGCAGTACTCGTGGACCGAACAGGATAGTGATTTTGTAGAAAACAATCCGGATGATGACATTTATTTACAGATTGAAAAACTTGGAGAGAAGGGATTTAAAGCCACCGGCATTCTTTTAAAAGAAAACAGGAAAGCGATAAGCGGTAAGCAGTAAAGCAGTAAAGCAGAAAGCGGTAAGCAAAAAGTAGAAAGCAAAAGTGAGCCCTACTCTTTGAGAGAATTCTCGGTTCATTTCGGGCCGAAGGACTTCCTTAGTAGTGCGATTTTCGGAAAATGTGGGTGGCAGGGCGGTAAGATAATATCACCGGCTGATGAAAAAAGTTATCTTCGATCCTCAGGGCTACGCGATCAACCCTACAATAACCTTGACAAGTCATATGAAAAGAATTATCACGCCGCTCCTATTATGCTTTTTGTTAACCGGTAACCTCAGGTCTTATTCCCAAAACCAAGTCAATAGTTACAAAGCCGATGTAATCATTTATGGCGGCACATCGGCAGCGGTCATTGCGGCCGTGCAGGTAAAAAAAATGGGTAAGTCGGTCGTAGTCGTTTCTCCGGATATTCATTTAGGCGGCTTATCTTCCGGGGGATTGGGATTTACAGACACAGGTAATAAAGAAGTCATAGGGGGTTTATCAAAGGAATTCTATCAGAGGCTGTATACGTATTATCAGAAGGAGGAAGCCTGGAAGTGGCAAAAAAAATCCGAGTATGGAAACAAAGGGCAGCACACGGTGGCTATGGATGGTGAGACCAGTAGCATGTGGATTTTTGAACCTCACGCAGCGGAGAAAATTTTTGAGGATTTAATTCAGGAACAAAAAATTACGGTTCACCGGAATGTTTGGCTGGACCGGTCCCCCTCAGGAGTATCGAAGGAAAACGGAAAAATTTTATATTTTAAAACGCTGGATGGCAGTTCCTACGAAGGAAAAATGTTTATCGATGCGACCTATGAAGGTGATCTGATGGCTTTGGCTGGCGTACATTTTTATGTCGGCCGCGAAGCAAACAGTCAGTTTGGCGAAAAATGGAATGGGGTACAAACGGGTATATTTCATCATGGCCACCAGTTTCAATTAAAAGTGGATCCCTATAAAATTCCTGGCAATCCCAATAGTGGGTTACTACCCGAAATATCACCTATGGCCCCGGGCGCGTATGGAAGCAGCGACAAACGGCTCCAGGCGTATTGTTTTCGTTTGTGTATGAGCAACCACCCATTAAACCGTGTGGCCTTTCCAAAGCCAGATGGTTACAGCGCTTCGCGATACGAATTGCTGAAGCGATTATTTGACGCGGGATGGCGGGATGTTTTTTCAAAATTTGATGCCATCCCAAACAGAAAGACCGATACCAATAATCATGGGCCTTTTAGTTCGGATTACATAGGTATGAACTATAATTATCCTGAGGCAACCTACGAAAGAAGAAAGGAAATTATACGCGACCACATGTTATATCAACAGGGGTATTTGTATTTCCTTTCCAATGATCCGGGGGTGCCGGAGGAAATTCAATCGCAAATGAAGCAATGGGGGCTGGCAAAAGATGAATTCACGGATAACAATTATTGGCCTCATCAGCTTTATATCCGGGAAGCCAGGAGAATGTCAGGAGATTTTGTGATGAAGGAAGCAGACGCGTTGGGAAAAACAAAAATCCTGCGCCCTATCGGGATGGGCTCGTATACATTGGATTCGCACAATGCTCAACGTTATGTGACCGCGGAAGGCCTTGTCCAAAATGAAGGAGATATTGGTGTGCATCCCGATCGCCCCTATTCAATAGATTACGGAGCCATCCTGCCAAAAGAAAACGAATGTGCTAATTTGCTGGTTCCTGTTTGTGTCTCCAGTACACACATTGCCTTTGGCTCAATCAGGATGGAACCAGTATTTATGATACTTGGACAATCCGCCGCCACGGCCGCGGTATTGGCGATTGACCAGAAGGTGTCGCCTCAGAAATTACCGTATGGACAACTTAAAAAAGTTTTGCTGAAGGATAAACAGCGATTGGAATAGCGTATCTAAATTTATTCGTATCCAATTGAAGGGAAACATACACCCGTGAAAAGATTTCTTTTCAATATACCGACCTCACTTTGTGCACACATTATTCAACGTATCCATACTCCGGTATTCGATTAATATTTTTATTTCAGCCCTTCGGGGTTACATTTTGTGCATTGCAGTTATCCCAGGTTGGCACCTGGGGCGATTCAGATCTAATCCCTCCAGGATTTAACTCCCGACAATATTACGAAGCTTATGTATGCGAATTCGCGCGGAATCCCGAAGGGATTAAATTTGAATAGCCGCGCATGGAAATGCGGGGTACCCCGTGGCGCTGACTAAACCCCAACGGGGTTAAACAGAATGCCTTGTCATTAAACCTATCTTCAAAGGTGGCAAACGCTATTCAGTTGTCCAATTATTCCTGTTGAATACGGGTAGTAACTATGAGCTGACCAACATGTCGTTGCGTATGTTCGGCTGCATGAAAAAGTAAGCCCAGTACCGTTGTCGGGATTTGTTGACGACCTATTTTTCTTTGTTCAAGCAAACTCGATTCATTTGTATTTTTCAATTGGTCAATTGCTATTTGTACCTGTACGCGAAACGCTTCGACCAGATCCTCCACCGCTAAAGGGCGCGCAGGAATTTCTTGCTCTGCCGAAAGCGCTTTTAATTGTTCTGTTGATAACATCTCCCCTCGGGCATAAGTGAAAAGTCTGTCAAGCACACCTTTCAGATGTAATAAGTGAAAACCAACGGAGGCCACCTTGGCAGGCCTTTTCCATAAATGTATATTGGGATAATTCATGGTATATCTGCTTACCTCTTCACCAGCTTGTAACAAAGCGTGCGCTACTGGTTGTAGTAAGGGCGGCACCCCATCAACAGGGCCTCGTTGCCAGACTTCAAGTGTATCAATTGTACCCATCATTTCAGATTTTAACCTTTAACCCTAAAACCGCTTTATGCATTGAGCTTACTATTTTATGCTTTTATGTCTGATGTTTTGTACGTAAACTCCCTATCAAGGACGTGATCGTGCGCCAAATAATGTGAAGCCACGATCGAGGGTTCCTATGGCACACCTTTCAGTCTACCTTGGACCCCGGGTTGAAACCGGGGGTTACAAAATTTTCCACCCTACCGGGTTGCGTGATTTCGATCGAAGTTCATCCGAACTTTAAAGGTAGTTTGAACTTGAAACTTTGAACTTGAAACACCTTCAAACCTGAAACAACTTCAAATTTTAAACTTTAAACTTGGAACGATTTGGAACCTGGAACCTACCACCTTCGATAAGAGGCTGTACATTGAATCGAACAATGTGTCATAACTGGTTTTAACCTACATAAACTACCCAGGTAGAGTGGTGGGATTTGAACCCATTCAGCTATGGTTTTACCATTAAACTAACAACCAGATGGTCTATTAAAGTTTCGGAAATTGCATACTACTCCTAAGTTGTCTAATTTCAAATGTTTTAAGACACCGTGCAGAAACAGATTCAATAAACCGAAAACTTCGGTATGAACACCATTTTTCTAGTTTTAATTCACCTCACATACCAGGATTGATGCCAAATAAAAAAAGATATCTCCTTTTAAAATCTATCATTCCTTACCTGCAGAATGAAAAAGACGGGGACGAATTATTCATTCAGTACAAGGATAAAAAAATAGCCCCTGCGAAGAGCAAATTTTACAAAGTCACGGGGGATTCAATTGAGATCAATATTGAAATACCCTTAGGGAAAACAGAAAAATGGGTGGCATTAGAACTATGGGAATTTGACCGCCTTTCTCCTAATGATCTGCTAGGCCACTTCAAATTACTGATAGATCAGTCTTCTGATAATTTTACTGCCGAATTAATTCGACAGAAGGAGTCGGCGGCAAAATACGTATTGAACTGGGAACTCATTGAGCGGCTCAATAAAAAGGTGAAAAGCGTGTAGGCAACGTCCAAACAAATTTAAAAGAGCCATACACTTTTACGGCTAGCGGATACATAAATAGTATCTCCGGCTTTAATGTTACCTTGGTCTGTCTTTACAAGGAGCAGATTTTTTGAAGTAGCGACTTCCAGCTCATAGTAACCCCCTAAAAAACTCACTTTTGAAACTGTGCACCGGATCGCGGTTTCCTTTCGATTTACGACCTTAAAATTTTCAGGCCGGATAAAGATTGACTTTTTACCGGCCTTCAATGCATGGGATCTCATGGCAGGTATGCGTAAATAATTCTTAAACATGGACGGTGAAATTAAGTTGTAATTTCCAAAAAGACCGCCCACGTATTCACTGGCAGGCTCAGCATACACCGACTCAGGGGTGCCCTGCTGGATAATATTACCGTCTTTCATAACCATTATTTTATCCGCCCAGGAAAGTGAATCATGCGGATCATGAGATACCAGCACACAGGTGATCTTTAGCTTTATGCCGATTTCATTAATCACAGTTTTCAAAGTATTTTTATGTACCATGTCAAGATGCGAAAATGGCTCATCCAATAATAATAATCTGGGCGAAGAGATCAGGAGCCTGCAAATAGCAATCCGCTGTTTTTCACCGCCGGATAACTGGTCGGTTTTTCGCTTCAATAAATGATCGATCTGGCAAACTTGATACAGGTTTTGCGCAACAGTATCTGAAATATTATTGGAATAGCTAAGCACCTGTTCAACCCGAAGAAACTTTTGCAATTCAAAATGTTGCGACAGATAAGCAATCCCTGGGGTGCCCGCTACCAGGTTTTCATTCGGGCCAGTAACTTTCCTGTTTTCAAAAATCACTTCGCCAGAGTCCGGTTGGATCAAGCCAGCAATAATTTTCAGCAAAGTACTTTTGCCTGCTCCTGTTTCTCCCGCAATGGCGATACGCTCAAGCTTTCGCTGCGAAAAACTAATCGCCTGTAGCAAAAAATCGCCTTCGCCTTTTTTTGATATACCGGTTACTTTTAACAATGTCATGCGGCGTTCAATTTATTTGCTTATTGCTTAAAGCTTCCTGCTCAAAGCTTGTTCTCCCAGGTATCCATTTTGATTTTTTCAATCAGGAGGGAGTTTTTAAATTCGTGAATAAGTTTATCCATTTCCGCTTCCCGGGTTTGCAACGCATGAAATTCCTGGTCATGGGCATCGATCACAGGCTTTAGCTTTTCAAGTTTTGCCTGCATGTTTTGAATGGCAGTCGTATTTTCGTTCTGTTCGACTTCATTTTCATTATTCTGATATTTCAGACGTAACGACAAAAGCACTTCTTCAATATACTGGATCATGTCCCATGGGTTATTCGGCATGTTCCAGGTGAAAATAATATTACATTTGCGGCATTTATAACGGTTACTCTTCCACCCCTTCTCATTCTTCTCTGTGCCTGCAAACTTTAACATGTTGTTGGTGTGGCATTGTGGGCATTGCGCATTATCCTTCACAAGTTTATTTAAATAGTCTCTTTGCTCAAGAACAAAAGCCCGTGTATTCGCATGGGTATTCAAATGTTCAATGAACCGGTCTACCGCTTCCTCCACCGTTTTATGCTCCTCACCGATTTTGCCTTTGGAAATCAGCCTTTTGCTCTGCTTTTTAAAAAAAGTAGCTACCTTAATCAACTCTCTTTCGTTGGCTTTAAAATGCTTATTCATGTTCTTGTATGCTCAAAACTATAAAATGATCTTAACTTTAACCATTAATCTTTATTTCACCCAGGTATGGAAGCTTGTACATACTCGTTATTGAGAACATTTATTCACCTGCTCCTGCTTCTTATGGGGCTTTCCGCATGCCTTGACAAGCCCCACACCGAACGGCTCCCAAAAGGCGAAGATCACATTTCATTTACAGAGAATGGCGCGTGGTGTTGGTTTTCAGACCCAAGAGCAATTTACTACGAAGGCGAATACAACAGGACCTACAGCGGTTGGGTGGATAGTCTGGGCAATGTTGTTATTGGTTTTTATGACCACCGGGAAAAGACAATTGAAACCCACATCCTGCACCGAGATTTTGAAAAGGATGACCATAACAACCCAAGTTTTTTCATGGACCCGGATGGAAGGTTAATGGTTTTTTATTCCAAACATGCTACCGGAAGTGAGCCCATTTTTTTGGCCCGCGCAAAATTATCTGAAAATATTTCGCAGTGGGAATCGCTTGATACATTAAGGCTAAATGATACTATCCAATATGCCGGCCTATCCAACACTTATACCTACACCAACATTATTCAATTATCAGAAGAAAAAAACAAGCTGTATCTATTTTGGCGGGGGGCAGATTACAAGCCCAATTTTTCGGTGTCTCAGGACGGAGGAAAAAATTGGTCTCCGGGAAAAATATTGATCCTGCCTGAAAGGATTTACAAAAACCGGAGGCCTTATATAAAAATAGCCTCTAATAATAAGGAGGTGATCCATTTTGCCTTTACCGATGGACATCCTAATGCAGAACCTGCCAATTCAATTTACTATGCAAAATATCAGCAGGCGGGTTTGTATAAAGCGAACAATGAAAAAATATTGGATTGGTCAGCCTTGCCCATAGAGCCGGGGCAGGCCGATATGGTTTATGATGCAAAAGAAACACAAGAGAAAGCATGGATCTGGGATGTCGCTGAAGATACTGACGGGCAACCAGTGATCGTTTATTCAAGATTCCCAAGCGATAGCAACCACGTTTATTATTACGCCGTCTATGATGAGGGGAAGTGGATTAATTACCGCCTGGTAGACTCAGGGGGGTGGTTCCCGGATACAAAGGAGGGCACCGTTGAACGGGAACCAAACTATTCAGGTGGAATTGTCCTAGACCACCAGGACCCATCCATTGTGTATTTGTCAAGGCAAAAAAATGGTGTTTTCGAAATAGAGCGCTGGAAAACAACCGACAAAGGAGAAACCTGGAAAGTGAAGGAAGTTTCAGACGGCTCGCAATATGATAATGTACGTCCATTTGTAGTGCGTAGTCACAAAAAAAGTGATTCACTAAATGTGCTTTGGATGAATGTTAAGAGATATCATCATTATACAGATTACCAGTCGGCAATTAAGATGTCAGTGGGTCAGCGGTGAATTGGGCGTGGTCAGGTCTAAATCTGCTACTCAAAATAAGCGAGAAATCTGCCACAGGTGATTACGCCTGTCCAAAGAAGCAAGGAAATCAAGCCGGCTGCCTTTGCTGCCAGGGGAGCTGGATGGAGTTGGTTCCACTGGTCAACCGATTTTAGGGTAACGTTGTGGAAATATCCCGCATTGGCGAAAGCCAGGGTGATGAGAATTAGTTTTACTCCGAAAACATAATTTGTCCCAAGAGATTTTGCCTGGGTTATAAACAGGATTATTCCAGAGGGAAAAACCATCAGGAGACTCCTTCTTGACCATGGCAGCAGATGTTTTGCCAGGTCCAATACCGGTATCTTTTTTGAGATACCCAGCAGGCGAAAGTCAAAGAGAAATGCGCTTCCCACCAGAAATATAAAGCCGAGGATATGAATGATCTCGATTACAGGGTATAACAGTTGAGACTGACGAACGTAAACAGCCAGGTTTGAAGACTCCAGCCATTGAAATACTTCAGCTGCCTTCATTGTTATCGCAACTCGGTCACCTTCTCTCCCACTGTAATCCGCTCAGCCCTCATTTCGTCCTTAACCGTTAAATGCGGATAGCCCACAACCATCGCCTGCGTGCCACCCTTTAACATATCCTCGCTCAGTCCTCTGCTTTGCATTCGGCTGGGAGGCGCCAGCACTACCTTCCAGGTTTTTTTATCCACTTCAAACTTGATGATGCCATGCGGATTGTCATAACTGTACTCGATGATCTTACCTTTAAAGTTCAATACCTTCGTCTGATCATAGCTGCTCCAGCCATGATGAAAGGAAGTAAATGAGAAGCAAAACAGCGTCACCACTAAAAAAGCGAACACTTTGGTTTTTAGATTAAACGGATTCTTTAATATCATATACTTGAAATTTGCTCGTTTAAAATTAACCATCTTTTTTCATTATCAAATGACTTCAGCGAGAATGATTGAATCAAATAATGTTTCCATTATTTTCGGATTTGTCCACGGCAAGAAAAATAGCTCGATGCCTGGTGAGTGTCAGCATCACCTTCAATTAAAACAGTTATAACTGATTAGCCATTGGTTTCGAAATAAGAATTTGAATTTATCCACCTTAATTTAAATAACGCACTATGATGATAACCATCCCTGCTGCTGGTTAAAATCTGATATCTTTTATCTGCAGGAAAAATCCAACATAAATTATAGCAACGACTCATCAACCTGCCTGGGAATTGGTGGCAAATAACAAACAGCAAAGCAGAAGGTAACTATTCCAACAATTTTATCACGCCTCCGCCATCCAACTAAACAACAAATAAACCGATCCTTTATGCAATACTTATTCGTTCCTGAGCGAATTTACGGGATTTGCATTCGCGGCCCGCAATGCCTGTGTGGAAACTATCAGCAGGGTAAAAATTAGTGAAATAATTCCAGTAAGCGGAAACACCCACCATGAAATATCAATCCGATAGGTATATCGCTGAAGAAATTTTTCCAGCAACCACCGGGAAATAGGAGCAGAAAGAAAAAATGCGATAATCACCAGTTTAGAAAAATCAGTGGACATCAAACCTACCAATCCGGATACAGAAGCGCCAAGCACTTTTCGTATTCCAATCTCTTTAGTCCTTCGTTCAGCCGTAAATGCAGCGAGCCCGAATAAACCCAGTCCGGTAATGACGATGGCAAGGGTAGCAAAGAGACTAGCCAGCCTGCTTGTCATGTTGATGGTTGAAAACTTTTTAGCAAACTCCACATCGGCGAACTCGTACTCAACGGGATAGGCCGGATTGTACTTTTTAAAAATGGATTCTATTTTCTTCAAGGATGCCTGCAGATCATTTGTCTTCACGATCCTGATCGTATTGATGTTGATCCAGCCCGGGTTGAGAACAATAATCATAGGCCCGACAGGAGTATAGGGCGAACCCATCAGCGTGTTGTCAACAATACCGATCAACTCACGCTTTCCACCCCATAAATCCAACTACTGGCCTATCGGATCCTTTAACCCCATTATTTCCAAAACCGGCTTTGTTAATCAAAATGGCGGCAGTATCACTTTTAAAAGATTCCGAAAAATCGCGGCCTTCAATTATTTCAATGCCCATTGTTTTTGTGTAGTCATACTCTGTCGCAATCGTGGCAAAAATGACCCGCTGTTCTTCCGGCTTCCCCGGCCCTCCTAAAAAATTATTGGTGTTGATCTGGGTAATGGCACTGTTGGACCTTGTTACGCTGCCAACCACTCCTGACTGCAATAACTCCTGCTTTAAAGCGCGGTAATTTTTCGCGATATCCTGGGTATCTTCAACTGAAATAAGATCTTCCTGTGAATAGTCGAGGTCCCTGTTTTTTACAAGCTGTATCTGCTGAAAGATGACAATGGTTCCGATGATGAGCAGGATGGAAAAGCCAAACTGAAGGACAACTAAAATTTTTCTGGGTAAACTCGCACTTTTTCCCACCTGCACCTTACCCTTCAGAACTTTTACAGGCTGAAAAGATGACAGGTAAAAAGCGGGATAGCTTCCGGAAATAATG
>JBDSIM010000230.1:0-16316 GCA_039917935.1 Cyclobacteriaceae bacterium
CCCCCATACCTTTCCTACCACCCCCCCTACTTCTGCAGTGTCTTCACATACTTTGCAATTTTCCAGCGGTCATCCGGATTAATCTGTGAGCCGTGGGGCCACATCAGATTTTTACCGAAGGTGATCACGTGGAAAATATGTCCTTCTGTTATGTTCTTAAGGGCATCCGAATTGTAATTCGGCACGCCGGCATAAGCGCCTTTTTCTTTTCCATCAATGGTAACGCCTGACGCAACTTTTCCATCGCCCGCCCCTTTCGCTCCATGGCAATGATCGCAGTACATTTCGTACAACGCCTTTCCGGCAGCGAGAACTTCAGGAGAAGAATCGTAAGGGCTACTTAAGCGATTGGACATCCGTAGACCAGTTGAATCATTGGGCAACCGGTAAGGCAACCATCCCTGCGCATTTCGCTTCACCGTGTGAGCAGGAGGCTCCCGCATGGTCATCTTATTGAGATTAAAAACATTGGAGTTATAGTATTCCGCGTGTCCATCCTCACCGTTTGGTCCTTTAGGATAGTCAATCGAAGTTACCCATCGACCGGCATCCGGATCCGTAATTTGACTGTAGGGCTCGTATGGCACAGAATGATACATGTTCGCTGCATACTCTCTGCCCGGATTATCACCCGATGCACTGCAACCCGCCAGTAGGGCGAGGGTGGAGAAGAATATTAACACATTTTTTATAGGACGCATATTTTGAAGTCAGTGGTCAGTAGTCAATGGTCGGTAATCGGTCTTTCCATAGTTAAGCAAATATTTTTTCATTCACTTCGGAGGCGCCGGCTTCCCTTAATAATTGGGTGATGTCGGTTCTGGATTTTGTGCCATTTAGATCAATATCGATCGCCATCACGTGTTTGTCGTCTGTACTGCGGATATCGAACTGACGGGGCCAACGATAAGGTTTCATATCACTTACGATCAGAAAAGTAGCCACCATGCCGAGAGCAGATAGCAACACCGTAAATTCAAAAGTAACCGGAATAAACGGAGGCAACGAAGCGTAAGGTTTTCCGCCGATGATCATCGGCCAATCAAATCCCAACATCCAGAACTGCATCAGCAAGGCCAGCGAGGTACCCGTTAATCCAAAAAGAAACGCGGCAATGGGCAACCGGCTTCGGGTATAACCCAGTACTTCTTCCAGTCCGTGAACAGGAAAGGGTGAGTATACTTCATGGATTTTAATCCCCTTCATTCTTAAGGATCGTACCGCATTGATCAATACATCTTCATCCTCAAAAATACCTACCAGAAAATTTTTATCTACGGCCATTGTTTTGTCTGTATTTATTTCAAATCATGAATGATGCGTGGTCTTATCAACTTCCCGCGACGTACCCTGTTTTCCTTCGGATGTCGCTTTAATAATACTTTTGATCTCGGCGATGTTCACTACCGGGAAGAATTTCGCGAACAGTAAAAATGCGGTAAAGAAAAATCCAAACGTGAAAAGATATTCACCAATATCATACATCGTTGGATGGAACATCGTCCAGCTGGAAGGAAGATAATCCCTGTGCAAGGAGGTTACAATGATGACAAACCGCTCGAACCACATACCAATATTTACGACAATGGATAAAACAAAAGTGGCAACGATACTCGTCCGGATTTTTTTGATCCAGAACAACTGCGGTGATATCACATTACACGTCATCATAGACCAGTAGGCCCATGCATACGGCCCCTGCACGCGGTTATAAAAAGCATATCCCTCATATTCCACACCTGAATACCAGGAAATAAATAATTCAGTGATGTAAGCAATACCCACAATGGAACCGGTGACGATGATAATGATGTTCATCATTTCAATGTGGTATATCGTGATATAATCTTCCAGCTTAAATACTTTGCGCGTGACGAGCAGCAGTGTAAGTACCATCGCGAAACCGGAGAAGATCGCTCCCGCAACGAAATAGGGAGGGAAAATAGTGGTATGCCAGCCGGGAATCACCGATGTGGCGAAGTCCATTGATACGATCGTATGAACCGACAACACCAGAGGAGTTGACAATCCTGCCAGGATCAAGGCCACTGACTCATATCGCATCCATGTTTTTGCACCGCCCTGCCAGCCGAAGCTGAGGGCATTATAAATAGCAGCGCGGGTGTTTGCTCCCTGCACTACGGCGCGATCACGGATGGTGGCAAAATCAGGAATCAATCCGATGTACCAGAATACCAATGACACAATAAAGTAAGTTGAGATGGCAAACACATCCCACAACAGTGGTGAGTTAAAATTCACCCACAAAGAACCAAAAGTGTTTGGCAGGGGAAGGGCCCAATAAAATCCTAACCACAAACGGCCCATGTGCATGAGTGGAAAAGTAGCCGCGCATATCACGGCAAAAATTGTCATCGCTTCCGCTGCCCGGTTAATGGACATTCTCCAGCGCTGACGGAACAAGAGCAGGATGGCAGAGATCAGCGTACCGGCGTGACCAATACCCACCCACCAGACGAAGTTTGTGATATCCCACGCCCAGCCTACTGTTTTATTCAGACCCCACATGCCTATGCCTTCCCATAGCAGCACGCAAACACAATAAAATCCGAAAGCCAGCACGGTCAGGGAAATGGCCATGGCTATATACCACAGACGTGTTGGTTTGTTTTCCACGTGACGGCCGATGTCGTGGGAAACATCTTTCATGGTTTTGCCACCGGTTATTAGTGGGTCACGAATTGCGGAAGATACTTGCATTGTCGGTTTATAGCGTTATCCTTTTATACTTCTCAATTAAACATTTGCTCCGTCTTTGTTCCTGACTTTCGCCAGATAGAAAATATTCGGACGGGTATTGATTTCCTCCAATACAGAGTATGCCCGAGGGTTGTCGGAATCCTTGTCATTTACATACGGTTTGTCCGCATATGTAGGGCGGATTTTTAAGTGTTTGCTGATTGCGCTCTCGGCGTTATTCATATCACCGAATAAAATCGCACCGGTCGAACAAGCGGCCTGACAGGCCGTAACTACTTCACCATCTTTCATCGGCCTTCTTTCTTTCCGGGCGTTGAGTTTTCCAGACTGAATCCGTTGCACACAGAAAGTACATTTCTCCATCACGCCCCGTGAACGAACCGTAACATCGGGGTTTAATACCATCTTACCCAGATCCGTATTCATCGATGTATTCACATCGGCGAACTGTTTGTTATCATGGTATTTGAACCAGTTGAAACGCCTTACTTTATAAGGACAATTATTTGCGCAATAGCGCGTGCCGATACAACGGTTGTAGGCCATCTGATTTAAACCCTCCGTGCTGTGAGTGGTTGCGGCCACCGGACAAACAGTCTCACACGGCGCATTATTACAGTGCTGGCAGAGCATGGGTTGGAACACAACCTCAGGATTTTCTGCCGCATGTTCTGCCCCTTTCCAATCATCGGCCGGTGAATCGCTGCTGTAATAACGGTCGATTCGCAGCCAATGCATTTCTCTGCGGTTGATCACTTCCTGGCGTCCCACAAGGGCTACGTTGTTTTCAACATTACAAGCCACCACACAAGCGCCACATCCGATGCAGGTATTCAGATCGATGGACATGCCCCAATGGTGGTTCTTATATTCGTGGTTTTTCCAGAGGGTCATTTTTTCAGGATCGATCTTATGACTCTTTTCCTTCCATGTATTTACCTCAGGTCTAAATCTCTCTTTAGCAAAAGATCCGTCATTGAATTTATCCAGGTTCGTTTCCTGGATCACGCTCTGACGGCCCATGTATGTATTGTGGGTCTGGGTCTGCGCGAGTTGATAATTTTCGTCGTAGTGTACTTCGAATTTTACATCGGTGGCCACAAAGTTCAATGAACCGTTTACCATACTCACCATGGGATACACGTTGGCCCCAATGCCATCTGCCACCTTGCCTGCTTTCGTGCGTCCATAACCGATGGCGATACCGATGGTTCCCTGAGCCTGACCAGGTTGAATCATCACGGGCAGCTTCACGGTTTTCCCATTGGCAGAGATGCTCGCCATTTTAGTATGACTCTCATCGAAAGAAATTTCGGCAGCATCTTTCGGCGCGACGGTAACATAATTATCCCACACAGCTTTCGTGATAGGATCAGGCAATTCCTGCAATAAAGGATTGTTGGCCTGAGATCCGTTTCCTACCGTTCCATTTTCAAATATCACCAGTTCAACACCACCAGATTTGTAGTTGCTGGCGATGGCGCTGGCCGCAGCACTGGTATTTCCATTGAAGGATATAGCAGTTTTATCCACCGGTAATTCGTAGATACCATCATAAAGACATTTATCCCAGAAAGTCTGGAACTCAAATTCACCACCGTTATAGAAACGGCTCTGCCAGTTTTGTTTGACAAATTCAAAATAATCAGTCTCTGCTTCACCAGCCCAAACCAGGAAGCTTTCCTGTGCTGCGCGCGACTTAAATAACGGTGTGATAGCAGGTTGTACGAGACTAAAATGATTTCGTATGGGCTCAGCATCATTCCATGATTCAAGGTAATGATGATCGGGTGCGATGTAGTTGGTAAGGGCACCGGTTTCCTCTTCTTTAAATCCCGTGGAAACGGAAAGAGAAATATTTTTCAGGGCAGCGCCAAGATCCTCGCCCATTGGGTGATCGTATACGGGATTGCAGTTATAAAATATAACCGCTCCGATTTTATTCCCTTTGACATCACTCATGAAGGTCGCCATGGCCTGGTCATCACCCATTCTGTAATTCACAGCCAGGTGAGGAAGGATGGTTGTTCCATAGCTATTCAGCATGTCGTTGATGCCGTTCACCAGTACCTGAATAGCTTTGTCATTTGAACCTGCTACAACCAGTGCTTTACCTCTGTTCTGCCAGAGTTCGTCGGCAGCTTTTGCCAGGATATTGTTTTCCAATCCGCCGCTAACGGTTGCCCTACCTGCTTTAGATGCAATCAAATTATACAACTGCACTACCAGTGCTCCTTCCTGAGAAGGTTTTATGGGCGTACGGTAGTCTGCATTCGCCCCGGTCAGGGTCAGGATTGATTCAAACTGATAATGGCGGGACATTTCTTTTTTGTCCTCACTTACTTCGCGTGTCTTGGCGTATTGCTTTGTGTTTGCGATTGTAGCGCCCCAGCTGGAAAGAAAATCTGCACCGATGCCCACAATGGTATTGGCTTTACTGAAGTCATACGAGGGAATCATGGCCGTGCCGAATGATTCTTCGTTCGCTTTCAACATTCCATACTGGGAGTTTTGGTCGTATTGGATATGTTGTGTAGTGGAATATTTCGTTTTAAATTTTTCAATGACAGCCTTTGTACTCGGGCTGAGAATCGTGTTACTGACAATTCTTATTTGTCCGCCTTTCCCGGCAATCTCGTTTAGTTTGGAAATTATCTGTGCATCCAGATCCTTCCAGTCAATTCTTTTTCTGCCGGCTTTAGGTCCACGCAGTCTGTCGTTGTCATAAAGGGAAAGAACGGAGGCCTCAACCTGTGCGCTGGTACCTCCCTGAGTTACGGATGAAAGTGCATTACCATCAATTTTGATAGGGCGCCCTTCACGGGTCTTTACAACGATACTACAGTAGTCGCCTCCATTAATAAAGGAAGATGCATAATAATTCGGGATGCTGGCATCAAAGTCAACGGGCTTGTTAACAAAGGGTATGGCTTTGCGAATGGGGGCCTCGCAGGCAGCGAGGGAAGCTGCAGCAACACCGAAGCCCATCATTTTTAAAAAATCTCTCCGGTTGTGACCCAGATCTTCTTCCGGACCAGGCTGAGCAAATTCTTCATGAGCATGTTTTACAAACTCAGTACTGTTAGCAAGTTGCCCGATGCCTTTCCAGTATATTTTTTTAGATTTCATATATCCTTTAAATCGCGACTAAATTCTTGTGCTGGTGCGGTATCCATTTTGGCCTCAGGCCTTCAATCAATCCGTTGCAAATCCCTCAATTAATCCGGCCAATCCCTAACCTTAAATCCTGGTCGATAATCCGTTGCTCCTTAAATCCCGGTCAGTAGTGACACTTGGAACATTCCAGGCCACCGATATCTTCCACCTTCATTTTTCTTTTCCCGGTCGGGTCGTGCAATTCCATCAGTTTGTCGTAGTAAGCATTTCCCTGAGAGTTTACATCCGTTTTTCTGTGGCAATCAATACACCATCCCATGGTTAATAAAGAGTGCTGTCTGACAACATCCATTTCCTGAATTGCCCCATGACAAGTCTGACATTCGATATTCCCTACGACAACGTGTTGTGCGTGATTAAAATAAGCCAGGTCTGGCAGGTTGTGTATGCGAACCCATTCGATGGGTCTGTTTTCATTAAAGGCCCTCACGATTTTTCCGATCTCGGTATCACCCGTGTTGGTTCCTGTTTTTATCTGATTGTGACAATTCATACAGATATTCACTGAAGGAATAGTAGCACTCTTTCCCTTGGTGACACCGGTATGACAATATTTACAATCAATTTCATACTGACCCGCGTGAATTTTATGCGAAAATGCAATGGGCTGTTTTGGGGCGTAGCCTTGTTGCACGCCAATTGAAAACAGTCCGTTAATAACTGCTTTGAAACCCAGGGCCGCGACGATGAAAGCAATGACAAAAATAAATCCGCTGCTGCGGGTAACTTTACCTACGTTAATGGGAGAGTGAACAATCTCTCTCTCATCATCCGTCAAGGGTTTCTGATCGAGAAATCTTTTAATGGCGGATAATAAAAATATCAGGATCACCACCAATAAAATAAGGATGATCACCATTCCGATGAGGATGAGGTTCAGATACTCGGGTGCTGCGTTTGTGGCTGCCTGGGATGCACCAGGTACTGTACCAGGTGCGGGGATTGCTACGGCAGGTTTTTCAGCTTCCGCTTTAATATATCCGAGAATATTCATGATGTCCGGATCTTTCAAAGAAGAGAAGGACGTCATCATCAATTTGTTATTCGCATTAAATAACGCTACCGCATAAGGATCACCGCTGGCGATGACGGCGGAGGAATTTCGGATAAAGGATTTAATCCAGTCAATGGAAGGCGCGCGTTCAGTGACGCCTGCGAGCGCTGGTCCGATCAATTTTGTTTGAACTCTGTGGCAGGTTTTGCAGTTTGCGTTAAACAGTTGTTCCCCCGCAGTGATGGCTGCTGGTTCTGTGGGGATTTCCTGAGAATAGGCTGATAAACTGAATAATGCGAGGACGAAAGAAAATATGAAGGACTTGTGCGTGGAGCAAAGGTAATTTATAGTCATGTCAAGTTAGTGTCCGTTTCCAAAACAAGTGGCACAAATCTACTATTGGAATGCATTTTTTCAAATTTATTTGCGCTGCTGCCCAAGTTTTTTGCACATATATGAGACGAGTGACGACGTTTTATTTGGCGCCGAAAGTTAACGTCATAAACCATACAAAGCGGCGGGTTATCGGAGGAAATGGTAATTTAGAATGATTTTAAATAGACCTTCCTTTGTCTGAACAGGATTTAATGGATAAGTGGATGGCCTCGATGAAATTCAGGAGACAACTGGCTTTATGAAGCAATCTGCCTTTAATGAAGTGACGGTCAAAAAGAAAGATAAAAGGCTCAGCAATGGAGATGAGGCAGGAGCATAGCGTTAGTATCAGACTTATGCATTGGCGTTGGGTATGAAACTGTTTTCATACCCAACTTTTTTAATGTTGTAACCCGCTTGTTTACAGGCATTCACTTCTATATAAGATACAAAAATTGCCTTAAAAACGCAAGAGAATTAAGGGTTTTCCCGGGTCTGAAAAACCCGCATCCGTGAGCCCGGGAAATGAGTTAATGTGCTGCCAAAAGAGATAACCAAGTAGGTGATATATATAAAGAGTGACGGTTTATTGTTTTGGAAGGTGTTCAGCGAGTCTACTACGAAGATGAGTCTGACCGTCACGCTACGATTGTATTCATGTACCCGCCTTCATTTGCGGGCGTCCTCGATTCGTTTGTTTTGCAACAGCCTTCGCGATATTATTTTGAAACCCTGACACCTTCGCGATTTCTGAGGGCGCCGGCAAAAGATTTTCTGGAACTCATGCATACCCGTTAGCCATCGCACGGCCACTAACGGGCAAAATTCAGAGACAGCCACCTGTCTCTATTATTCATAGGCCGCAGAATCAATTCTGAAATCCAATTATTTCAAAGAACACTGAGCAACCTCAGTATGAAATGAAGAACGGGTTGTATATATTTCATTGACTAAACATTCCGGCTTGTGAATCCTGTTGAAAAGTATTTTAATGGTGAAAAGACTCAGTGTTCCTTTGGGATAGCGATGGCCATACTCTCGATTGCCCTGGCATGTTATTTCCTATTCTCCGTGAAGACTGATTTTTATAAAGGTATCGCGTATCCTTTCATCCTTTTTTCAGGTCTGTTGCTGGTAGTTTGCATAAGTGTAATACTGCGATCGTCAACGGATATTGCGCGGGTAAATCATTTCGTTCAACATGAGCCGGCAAGCATCCGACAAAAAGAAATTCCAAGAATGAGAAAAGTTATGCAAACATTTAAGAACATTAAAATAGTTGAAATTTGTTTAGCACTGACCGGTCTTGGTTTGCTTCTTTTTTCAGGCAATTTCTTTTTAAAGGGAATCGGTCCCGGATTACTCATCCAGGCCATGCTGTTGTATGGATTTGACATTATCGCGGAAAGCAGAGAAAAAATTTATTTGGAATTTTTACACGGTCTGTATTTACAGCCCTTTTGAGTGTATGATCCGGTATAAGATCATAGTGAAGCTTCATAACAAGAACAGTACTTCATGAGCCATAAATTTTTTTTCTCCTTAGCCATTTTCTTTATCACGGCAACCTTTTATTTGGTTTCCTGCTCGGTCAGGGAAAGGCCATTTCAGCCCAAAGCGACTCTGGAGCCCGCGGAGAAGATTTATTTTAACTCGTTTGTGGATTGCAATATGGCGGAGGTCTGGATTCAGGATACGTTTCGGATATTTCCCGGAAAATATGGCGAAGATCCTTTGTGGGGTTACGCCAGGGATTTGAAATACACCGATGGCCGAAATGCAGAGGAAGCCTTTTCGCGTAAGCATGAAGACTTCAAGGAACCAAAGATGCCACCCAACATGCCGGCAGGCACGCCAGGTTTACACGGCGCCGTTTGGTTCGAAACCATTTATCAGGATCAGAAAGACACCAGCGGAAAAACATTGTTTGCGATTTATCACAATGAAAACTATCCGGAAACATTGCCCTATGATTCCATCACCGGCAAAGGGTATATCGATTCCAATCAATGGCCCGAGGGACTTACGGGCGCTAAAACTCCCGCGGCGGTGTGTCGCATTGGCATCATGAAATCTACCGATGGCGGGAAGCGTTGGGAGAACAGAGGCATTTTCATTGAAGACCTTCAGCAGCGGATGATCATGAAACCGCATAACCGGTCCGTTACTTTTGCTGGAGGCGTTGGGGATCCATCTGCCGTAGTGAGCGGTGATTTTCTCTACCTTTTTTATAGTGAGTACGGGTATCCGGCGACGTATAATCCGGACGCATATGATGGCGATGCGGAATGGCAAGGACAATGCATCAGTGTGGCACGCATCTCCCTTGCCGATGTAGAAAATCCTGAAGGCAAAGCCAGGCGTTGGGATGGAGAAGCCTTTACGGTTCCCCATGATAGTATTGGCAAACCAATTGATGCCATACGCATACCTGCGGAAGAAGGGGGCGGACCTGCTTCTTCGCCTGTTGCAAAGTATCACTGGGGTCCATCCGTAAGCTGGAACACCTACCTCAACTGCTGGGTGATGATGATGGCCAAAGCAGAAGGCCCTAAGTGGGCCGGGGGTATGCTTTACATTTCATTCAATAAACACGCAGATCTGGGTGAGGGGAGAAATTCGCAGGCATGGACAAAGCCACAATTGTTGGTGGACCGACCCGGTCATGTGCTATGGTATCCATCGCTTCAGCCCTTGAGTACGCAGGAAGATATTGACAACAAATACACCTCCCTCCGTTTGGGACGGGAGGCACGGTTTTTCTTTAAGGATGATTTTAGTGGTAAAAGCAATTATCTCTCGGAGTATATCGTGAGGTTTGAGAAATGAGGACATCAACCCGGCCTCCGGGGCGCGCCTTGATTAATTTTACTTCAGCGAAGGAAAGATTCCATCATCATTTCAACCCCAGGTAATTCATTCTTTTCACTGCTCAACCGATTACAAACGACTACAATCGACTACAATCGATTACAATTGTTTAATAACGGATAGTAGGTTCTCTCAGTATTAAAAAAAATTGAAGAATGATTATACTGGAACCGATTATTCATAAGGAGTCGCTTTGTATCGCGATACGCGGTCATTACACAACCCAGGTATCGAACGAGATACGAAAAATTCCCGGATTGATTTATTCAGCCACTCATGGATGCTTTTATTTGGTTTATAGCACTGAGGTAATGTTAACCTTACGGAAAACCATTGGTTCTCTTGACACAGTTGTGGAAGAAGGGTGGCAGCAAATGGCGAATCCAGGAGTGAGAAATCAATTTCTAAAGTACTCGGTTACCGTTCCCAGGGAATACCAAGAGCATCTGATCAAGCGCAGGTATAGCTCCGCTACTTGTGACAATTATATGGGCAACCGAGAGAATTCTCGCCCACGCTTTTGGCACTTGCCATTGCCACACATTACATCCGCGAAACCAAAGCAATGACAAGAGCCAAAACAACTCACGTGTGAGAAATAGTAATTTCATTTTAAGGCATGATATGGGTTTGAAAAGACGATTAACCCATTATTAGTGCAACTGAAACCGGAACCGGGTTTTTAATGATGTCGAGTACTGGAGATGTTTTCTGCACGTAAGCAACAAGTTCTTCCAGTTTTCCTTTTGGTGCATCTGCATTAATGTTCACACCTACCTTTATGTTTTTGTAACCTGGTCTTACGTTTTCAGATAGTCCAAGAAATGCATGCAAATCAAGTTCTCCTTCCAGGTCAAAGCTTAATGAATTGATTTTGATGCCCATGGCAGAGGCATTATATACAACTCCAACCGATAAGCACGAAGCCAATGCATGTAATACAGCCTCCACTGCGTTAGGTCCATGATTTTCCCCTAGCAATACACCCGGCTCATCACCTTCTATTATAAAAGGTTTTGTTCTTGATTTGTCCTCCTGGGTTGCCCCATAAAAATCTTTGATCTCGGTTTTGCAATGACCTCCTTTAATCCATTGTGTGTGCGCTCTGAATTTAAACAACGCGATGTCCGAATTGCCTTTCACAGCTTCGATGGTGCCAACGAGCTGTTCAACATTTACTCCGTTTACTGTTTTAACTGCTAATTCATTCATAATTGAAAATTGTTTATTGGTTAATAGAAAAATTGATTCTAATTTTTTGGTTACTTAATTATCGTTTTTCGAAGAAACTATCCTATTGTTTCACCGCTAACAAAGAGATGCTCTCAATGAGAAAATCTTTCGTAGCTCCTTTTGCGCTGTTGGAAAGAAATTCGTATGGATTAGTCTTTACTTCCATTACTTTCATCCCTGCACGTTCAATCAATGCATGGTACTCATCCTTCTGCATAGCGCCACCGATGCAGGCCGCCCACAAGGTGGCATTGCAACTTATATTATCCGGCAGCTTTATGCCCGTCACAATATCAGATATAACAAGTCTACCTCCCTTTTTCAATATTCGTGCTGCTTCACGGAACACTTTTTCTTTTTCACCTGATAGATTAATTACCCCGTTGCTGATGACAGCATCTGTACTATTAGATTCGATTGGAACATCTTCAATGTAACTTTGACGAAACGCTACCTGATTAAATTCAAATTTTTCTTTCAGACCATTGGCCTTAGCAAGTTGTTCATCGGTCATATCAATACCGGTCACTTCACCACTTGTACCTACCTGTAAGGCTGCAAAGAATACATCCATGCCAGAGCCACTGCCAAGATCAACCACCTTTTCCCCCTTCATTAGATTTGCCAAATCAAAAAAGTAGCCGACTCCGGCAAAGGAATCGATGGATGCTGATGGTATCTTATCCAAAATGGAGACGGGATATCCCAGCCTTTCTGCCAGGAATCTTCCCATTTTAAAATGATAGGTAACTTCAGGATGTAACGCCACTTCGCGGTACATATGTTTTACTTTTTGTTCCAACTCTTGCCGGTCTACTTGCTTTTTAATTTCGATGATTGTTTCCATGATTTTTTATTGATTTACGATTTTTGAATGGTTGCTGGTGAATCGTTACTCTTTCTAATAAAGAGTACATTATAAATTGCTGAAGGAATGCAATAGTCAACAGTACTGGGTAGAGCAGCTACCAACACTAAACTACCAGCTATCAATAAGCCAATCGTTGTAAATCCATATATCAGTAGGCTTGTAATAATCGTAAGACATAAACTAGCTATCATACACGCAAACTTTAATTGGATAGAGCGTGGAGGCACCTCTGGTTTATCCATCCACTTTCTAACTAGATAATTGAAGATATAGTCGAAAGGATGATTGGGTAATACTATGCCCAGTATAGCGACTATTGTCATAACCGAAAACAGGGCGATGCTTTGTGTAACAATAGCAATGATTATTATTATTGTACACGCACGGTAAGCGAACCGGATACCGAATGCTAATTGCGTTAATTCATGCTCGCTTTGAGCTGTATAACCTTGCATGCGTAAGCGACTCAAACGAACTATTGACAGGGGGTTATTTTTGACTTCCATTTTTTAAAAATTTAATGAGTCAAAAGTAGATTCACAATAAGGCAACCGCATTAAGCATTGTTTCAAATACGTTAATCATTGTTCGGGGGATTAAACATTGTTGTACAATAGTTAAATCATGTTGCAACCAGAATTCTAAAAAATTGCAGATCAGATACTTAGCACCAGGAAGGTAGAACTGAGCAACAATACAGATGCTTAAGAGATTAATTATTATCTTAAGTTTAGTAAATCAAATGAAATCACTTTTTCAAAAATTTATTTCCTTAGGTCATCACCCTGACGATTCTGAAGAAGAAAAGTTAAGGAAGTCCAGCTTACTGATCATGTCGGGGCCCTTTGCCCTTGCAGCTGTGTTTATTTGGGGCCCGATTTATTTTGCCAACGGATTGATTATTCCTGGCGCAATTCCCTTTAGCTATGGAATTCTTTCGATGGTAAACATTGTCAGCTTTAGCTTTTCAAAAAAGTATAAATTCTTTCGTAGCAGCCAGTTATTTCTCATACTAATCCTTCCTTTTGCGCTACAAATAAGTCTGGGTGGATTTGTGCCAAGCAGCGCAGTGATGTATTGGGCAATTGTCGCTCCTGCAGGTGCTATGTTCTTTGATAGCGTCAGGCGATCGGCTTATTGGTTCGGAGCATATATGCTGATGGTCTTTTGTGCCTACCTAATTAATGACCTTTTGCCCGGATACGTCAACTGGAATCTTTCCGATAGGTTTATCAATGCTTTGTTTCTGATGAATGTGGTTGGTGTGTCGAGCCTTGTGTTTGCCATCCTCTATTATTTCGTAGGAAAAATCACTGATCTGAATGCTGATATCGAAATGAAAAATATTGCTTTGAAAGAGCAATCGGATAAGCTGGCGGAGATGGATAAAATAAAGTCACGGTTCTTTGCCAATATCTCCCATGAATTCAGAACGCCTCTTACGCTGATTCTTGGCATGGCCAACAAACAAATAACTAAACAAGCAGCATCACAAGATGAGCAAAAGGATGGTCTTATGATAAAGGGAAATGCTCAGCGCCTTTTGCAATTAATCAATCAACTGCTTGATCTGTCCAAATTGGAATCAAATGAATTGAAACTGGCGTCAACGAAAAGTGACATCATAGTATTTACCAAAAATCTATTCCAACAATTTGAATCGTTGGCCTCCACAAAGAATATCAAAACTACATTTAATGGACATGGCCTAAACGACCGGCACTCCTATCAACCCATTGAACTATTTTTTGACCATGAGCAATTTCAGAAGATACTAACAAATCTTTTTTCCAACGCTGTGAAATTTACAAATGGTGGTGGAACGATAGCGGTTGAAGTAAACCATGAAAAAGATACCGCTAAGGAAAAAAATGTTGTGACCATTAAAATATCCAACACAGGAGATGGCATTCAAGAAGATAAACTTCAATTTGTGTTTGACCGGTTTTACCAGGTTGATAGCGACAGCAATCGTAAATATGAAGGTACCGGTATCGGTTTAGCCCTGGTGAAAGAATTAGTTGAATTGCACGGGGGAAGTGTAACCGTGCAAAGTAATCTTGGCGTCACCAGTTTCGAAGTGCAACTGCCGATGAATGAAGATTATCTGAAAGAGGATGAAAAGGTTGAATTGAAAAATCCCGATTTTGTTATTCAAGTGCCAACAACGGCAGAAAATATCGTATCGCCTTTTGCAATTGTTAATCCTGAAGAAGTTCCTGATACCGACAAAGAAGGGCAACTTGATGTTTTGATCGTGGAGGATAATCAAGACTTGCGGTCATTTATAAAAAGTATTCTTCAACATGACTACTATGTAATCGAAGCTGTGGATGGCATTGATGGATTTGAAAAAGCAGAGTCCCTTATTCCAGATCTTATTGTTAGTGATGTGATGATGCCAAGAATGGATGGCTATAATCTGTGCAAACAGTTGAAGTCAGATGAAAAGACCAACCACATACCGATAATCTTACTAACAGCAAAGGCTGGAAGAGAAAGCAGGCTGGAAGGCTTGGAATTGGGTGCGGATGATTATTTGGTTAAACCTTTTGATGAAGAAGAACTTCGCATCCGCATTAAGAACCTTATTAGCATCCGTGAAAAGTTGCAGAAAAAATACCGTCAGGAATCCGGATTAAAACCGAAAGAGGTAAAAGTAACATCTGTCCATCAAAAATTTCTTAAAGACCTTAAAGAGGTTGTTGAAGATAACATAGAGAATGAATTGTTTAGCGTGGACGATCTTGGAAAAGCAATGGCCATGAGCCGTTCTCAAATTCACAGGAAGCTAAAAGCATTGACCAATCAATCGGCAACAACCTTCATCCGAAATTACCGGCTACATCGTGCAGCCGACTTACTTTCGCAACAAGCGGGCAGCGTAACAGAAATTGCCTACCAGGTTGGGTTCAATAGTCAAACTTATTTTAGCTCAAGTTTTCAGGAACTTTTTGGATGCTCACCGTCAGAGTTTAAGCATCGATTAAAATGAATATCACAACTAGAACTTACTGTATGTCTTGATGCTAACCAGAAAAGGAGACCGACCAAGCAGTACACTCGCCAAAGCCTCACAATCAAACCCGCGAAACCAGAGCTTTGCAAAGAATGCTACACCCCGCACCAATAAGACTGAATAGTAACTGAAACCCGAAGGAGTACTCATCAAGGTTGCCCACCCTCGTGTTCACGGTGGACAAGGTTATCTAGTTTGACAACAACTTTAGAAATTAGTATGGGCCATGACTCGTCCTGAGAAAAGGAGACACTGTCGGGCACAAGACCAACACGCAGACAAAGCTTTGGCAAGAGCGCCACCCACGCACCAGAGTGGACAGTGTAGTTAGAGATAGTTGTAAACCGAAATGGTGGTGTACGGTTGCCCCACCCACGACTAAAGTTTCACAAAATTATTCGGTGGACTTGTTAACTACAAAATGGTTGACACTGAACTAATGAAGGGAGAAGGGCACAGGCGCACACACTGTGCATAATCAATGGCGGGGCTCGGTATAAATTTGTAGTTTTAGTTTTCAAACAACATTCGGTGTCGTGGGACAGTGACGTGCAGGTCGGGCTTGACATTTCTCCGCCAGCTGGCGGATCCATTTTCAAGCCCTCCTAAACCCGCCACTGCTTATGCACTCACGTTATGCTGCATTTTAAATGAAGAAGAGACTGACTAACATATTAGGAGTAATTATACTGGGACTGGTTGGACATTGGACTTGTGCTATTTATTATCTTCTTGCCAGTAATGATTATTTGGACACCCTTTACCTATTACTTTGACTGGAGAAGGGAAAAAGAATTAAAAAAATACTTAAGCGGACTGGGGGACAAAAATCTCTTCTGCTATAACAATCGGACAGATGCGAAGGACTTTATTGAGAAAGAATTAATACCCCAGTTTGACAAACGAATAGAACTGATTTACCTAGACGGACGTGAACCAAAATCAAAATATGTAAGGGACACCAATTGCATCCAGTTCCTTTTATGATGGGCTAGCAGGCAACTCGGAATCTACCCTCTACGTTGCCTGAACCTCCCGATCGCATTGGGAACAAT
>JBDSIM010000231.1:0-29643 GCA_039917935.1 Cyclobacteriaceae bacterium
TTTTTAAATCACCGGCCTCAATGAGGCTGGTAGGTGAAACAATTTTAGTTTCCCGGCGGAACAGGGCCTGAATCCGGCTCATAAGCGCCCTTGGCTTAATCGGTTTTGTGATATAGTCGTCCGCTCCTACATCAAAGGCCGCCACTTCTGAATATTCTTCTGATCGCGCGGTGAGGAAAACGACAAATGCTTTCTGCATTTCTGGTATCTGACGGATATGGCGGCAAGTTTCCACGCCATCCATTTTGGGCATCATAATATCCAGCAGCACAAGATCGGGTAGAAATTTCTTTGCGATTTCAATCGCTTTCATTCCATCCGACGCACATTTTACCTCGTATCCTGCTTTTTCAAGATTATATTTCAGTAGTTCAAGGATGGGTTCTTCATCATCAACGACAAGCACTTTGTGCATTTGCTTGTTTCCCATAATTTTAATTTTTACCTAAAAGTAGACCCGAATCAGTTGTATTAAAAACAAAGGGCGCTTTGTTAACAATTCCTTAACGCTGGCTTGATATGCGGCTAAAATTCCCATTACAGAAATGGATACCGGTTACTCAAATAGGCGATGTACAACTTCAGGTCACCCTGAAACTTATTTCTCCATTCCTGTCCAAAAACATCCTGTTTTGCCTGATAACGAATGAAGTTCATGAAATACGCGTTGTTGGGAAGTTTATCCTGATACCGAAGCGAAGGGTTTGGAGAAGACTCACTCAAGGATAATGTGTCAAGGGAAGTGACAATCCGGTGGATCATTTCCCTTTTAGACCTTAATTTCTTTTCCTTTGGACTATCCAAAGGAATGGACCGGTAAAGACTATCCAGTTTCTCTGATCCCCTAAGCATATGTTCTGCAAACATGACATAATCCTTATCTTCGTTCATATAGACTTTGAATTCTTTTGATTCGCGTCCGTAAGCAGATATCAGGAATTTTTCAGCGCCGCGATCGCCAATGAACGTGGCAAGATTTTCATTAAAATCGATACTATCCTTCACAAATATGGTAGCATGCGACATCTCGTGAATGATCAGGTTGGCCAGGTCTCCATCACTTCGCTCCAGCATTTTGGATAAAATAGGATCCGTAAACCACCCAAGCGTAGACCACCCTCCGGGGTTACGGACATTGACATCCCATCCCTCCTTTTCCAGTTCGTCTTTTAACTTCACGGCTTTTTTCCAGTCAAAAAATCCTTTGTAAGGCACGGAGCCGATTACCGGAAAAGTCCATTCCTTTGCTTTGAGACGAAATGGTTCACTTGCCATAACGACCCACATCACCTCCTGGCCTTTCTGATCGTATAGCGTTTTATAATTTTTTGTGTCCTTTAAACCCAGGGAATCAATGGCATACTGTCTCACCTTATGGATGAGGACGAGTTTTTTTTTCAGAGAATCGGGAAAGGTCGCGCTGGCTAAAAAATCTTCAACCGGCTGTGCATTCCATATTATGTTCAATTGACCCTTTCCTTGCTGAAGCCCATAAATCACCAAATCCCATTGCACCAAAACGATGACGGTGATGATTAGTAATATTGCCAGAAAAATGCATTTTATTATTTTACCCGGTCCTGGCATATCCTTTACTGAATGAAAAGCATGAATTTCTAAGCCCGCAATATAAACGTTTGATTTAATTCCACCTCTTTCCTGAAATCCCAACCCTTTGACCCTAATTATTTTATCACAAAACCCTTAAAGCAAGCTTGCAAGAGCAGGGGCAGCGGGGTAAAAATAATTGTGACAGCAATTGACAATGTGCATTTTTAAATTTGAGCCGTTGTAGTAATTTGAACCCACTTTCAGAATGAACTGCCAATTGAAACCCGATAATATTGGGTAAATTGTCTATCCGAAAATATCATTGCGATGGTCAGTTCGCATTACGCTGATAGCACCAACGAAAGAATTACATAAATGAATAACGTATACTTAAAAAACGAACCTCATGAGTGAAGCAAAAGACAAAAGCGAAGCAAAAGAAAAGCTGAAAGCGCTGCAGCTAACCATAGATAAACTCGAAAAAACTTATGGTAAGGGCACAGTGATGAAACTGAGTGATGAAAAGGTGATGGACATTCCCTTTATTCCCACCGGTTCCCTGGGACTCGATCTGGCGCTGGGTATCGGTGGCATACCACGCGGAAGGGTAACGGAAATTTATGGTCCGGAGTCATCTGGAAAAACGACGTTGACTTTACATTGTATTGCCGAAGCCCAAAAGCTGGGAGGACTTGCTGCGTTCATTGATGCAGAACATGCTTTCGACAGATCGTACGCTGAACGGTTGGGAATAGATACGGAGAACCTCCTTATATCCCAACCAGACAACGGAGAGCAGGCATTGGAAATCGCTGATCACCTGATTCGCTCCGGCGCTATCGACATCATTGTTATTGACTCTGTTGCTGCCCTTGTGCCCAAAGGCGAACTCGAGGGTGAGATGGGTGACAGCAAGATGGGGCTTCAGGCTCGTCTGATGTCTCAGGCTTTGAGGAAACTCACAGGGACGATCAGCAAAACCGGATGCGCCTGCGTATTTATTAACCAGCTCAGGGAAAAGATCGGAGTTATGTTCGGCAATCCGGAAACAACGACGGGTGGTAATGCGCTGAAATTTTATGCGTCTGTCCGGTTAGATATCAGAAGGATTGGTCAGATCAAGGAAGGTCCTGACGATATTACAGGTAACCGCGTAAAGGTAAAAGTGGTAAAGAACAAAGTAGCTCCGCCATTTAAAGTGGTGGAATTCGATATTATGTATGGACGCGGTATCTCCAAATCAGGGGAGATCGTAGACCTGGGCGTTGAACTGGAAGTAATTCAAAAAGCCGGGTCGTGGTTTTCCTACGCGGGCAACAAACTCGGTCAGGGGCGGGATGCTGTCAAACAACTGATAGAAGATAATCCCGAACTGATGGATGAACTGGAAAAAAAGATCAAAGACAAGATGATGCCAGCACCCGAAGACAAGAAAAAACCCGTGCTGGCGGAGAAAGAGTAATATTGGTGAGTGGTGAAAGTCAAGACTTAATGCAAAAAACTGCATTAGGTCTTGACTTTCACACCAACCTGCAACCTGCTTACTGCTTAAGACGCTCTTAGGGCATTCACGGGATCCAGTCTCGCCGCCATGGCTGCAGGTACGATTCCGGAAACAAGACCAATCACAGAAGATACACCCAGACCCAATACGATATTGTTAACCGTGAGGGTCACCACAAGATCCCCTAACGGGACAAAAGTAATTAAATAGACCAGTAACAATCCAGCAAGGCCCCCGATGAGACTGAGGAAGATGGCTTCGAAAAGAAATTGAAACAGGATAAAATAATTTTTAGCGCCCAAAGATTTCTGGAGGCCAATAATGCTTGTGCGTTCTTTAACCGACACGAACATGATGTTGGCAATTCCAAATCCGCCCACCAGAATGGAGAAACCACCGATGATCCACCCGGCCAGGCCTATTACGTCAAAGACACCACTGATAACATTGGCGATCGCTTCAGGCCTGTTCAATGCAAAATTGTCTTTTTCTGTAGGTCGCAACCCCCGGCGTACACGCAACAGACCGCGTACTTCGTTTTCAAGTTCAACCAGACCAATATCAGCTTCATAACCTTTTACTCCAATGCGCGATGCGGTCTCATCCCATGAACCCGTACCTGTCTGATACAACTTCCGAAATGACTGGTATGGAATAATAGTAACATAATCATTGCTGGGCGTACCCATGAAGCTCTGGCCCTCCTTTTTGATGACCCCGATCACAACATACTTCAGGTTTTTTATTTTTATTTCTTTTCCCACCGCATTTTCCTCGTTTGGAAATAGTGCGTTGGCAATTTCATGTCCAATAATTGCGATGCTTTTCCCGGACGCGATCTCCTCGGCAGAGGGAAACCGGCCGCTTACAATATTTACTTCGAAAAGTGATTCGTATCCAAGGGCACCTCCTACCAGTCTTACCTGACCTATACTGTTGTTGTTCCGCTTAATAACCTGATTTCCCCTGATGGCAAATATGGAAATGGCATTTTGACTTTTGAGATTAGCCTGCAAAAACTGGAATTCATTATACGATGCATTGGGCCTGCGCCAGTATTCCCACCATTTGAATTCACCGCCATTTTCGGGTACAAAGGGCCATTTTTCTATGTAGATAACCCCGGTTCCTAAAAAATTCAGGCTGTCCTTGATATTTTTTTCCAAAGAATCCACCAGCGTCAGCACGGTTATGATGGCAAAAATGCCAATGGTAACGCCCAAAAGAGATAATATCGTTCTTAAGAGATTAGACCTCAGCGCGTCCCAGGCAAAGCGAAAACTTTCAAAAATCTGGGTCAAAGTCTTCATTCAGGGTATTTACGCAGTTCTATAAATTTGGTTAGTCGTCTTCCAGAAGCTTGAATTACCGAAATAGGAGTAAAAATCGGCACTTGATGTTACCTTACGAAAATAGGTGACCAATATTCGTAAATCTTAAATATTGCCTTATTTTTGCAACCTTAATTAAAAATACCCTTCATTGGGCATACTCTGCATTTAAAATATGAAGCTATCCGAATTCAAATTTGAGCTCCCCCAAAATTTAATCGCCAACCGCCCTGCTGAAAATCGCGATGAATCCCGGCTAATGATCCTTCATAAGGACACCGGTAAAATTGAACATAAAATCTTCAAGGATATTGTTGGATATTTTAATGAAGGGGATGTGCTGGTTGGCAACGATACCATGGTATTTCCGGCGCGGTTGTATGGACGCAAGGAGAAAACCGGAGCCAAGATCGAAGTTTTTCTGCTTCGTGAATTGAATGCCGAAATGCATCTTTGGGATGTCTTAGTGGATCCGGCCCGTAAGATCAGGGTTGGCAATAAACTTTATTTCGGGAATGGTGATCTGGTAGCGGAGGTTATTGACAATACTACTTCGCGCGGAAGAACCATCCGGTTTTTATTTGATGGAGATTCTGTAGCCTTTGACAAAGTCATTGAAACACTGGGCGAAACCCCGCTTCCAAAATATATCAAACGCAAGGTAGAACCTGAAGACAAAGAACGTTTTCAGACTATCTACGCTAAAAACAAGGGCGCTGTATCAGCTCCAACTGCCGGCTTGCATTTTACCAGACAGCTTTTAAAACGCCTTCAGATAAAAAGTGTAGAGATGACCTACGTTACCCTCCATATTGGTTTGGGAACATTTCGTGCCGTTGACGTTGAAGATCTTACCAAGCACAAGATGGATTCTGAAAATTTCATCGTCAACAATCCTGCTGTAGACATGGTGAACAAAGCCCTTGATAATAAAAACAGAGTCTGCGCTGTAGGAACCACGTCGATGCGTGCCCTGGAATCAGCGGTATCGGCCACGAACCGCTTAAAGCCGAGGGAAGGGTGGACTGATAAATTTATTTTCCCTCCCTATGAGTTCAAGATCTGCAATGCGATGATTACTAATTTTCATATGCCTGAGTCCACCTTATTGATGATGGCGGCAGCCTTTGGCGGTTTTGAACAGGTAATGGAAGCCTATAAAGTAGCGAAAAAAGAAAAGTATAAATTTCTTACGTACGGCGATGCGATGCTGATTATCTGACCGAAAGTTGTTTGGTGAGATAGAGAAACATGAATATCGCTACCGGATAGACAATAAAGTATTGCGGAGTGGGGGCAAAAAACTTGAGGAACATTCCCAAGGGAGCCAGGAGCAAAACGGTTCCCCCTATAAGTATCAAAGGTTTCCGTGATTTTTCGACGGGTCTTCGAATTACATCGATCATCCTGTAAATGAGAAAACTAATGATGGCCACATTAAAAGCCACCAACAGCAAACGCAGAAGTATCATAGTCGTTCTTTTTATAAAGTTAACAGGTTCCTGACAGGAAACCCTAGATATTTTCAATCGTGTTTTCTTTGTAAGTTTAGAGGCGTGATCAGATGAGGTTCCATTATCGTAATATCCTTGGCAAAAAATACTGAGAGAGATTCCACGCAGAACGAGTATGCGCTCATTGTGGCGGGAGGTAAGGGCACACGTTTCAAGAGTAAGTTGCCCAAACAATTTCTTGAATTGCGTGGTAAACCCATTTTACTACATACCCTTGAAGCCTTTTATCGGTATTCGGAGAGCATCAAAATAATTCTTGTCCTACCTGAAAGCGATTTTTCAACCTGGAATGAGATTTCCAACAAATACAAGTTCAAAAAATCTTTAACGCTTCAGGCGGGTGGAGACTCACGGTTTCAATCCGTAAAAAAAGGCCTTGAGACAATTACGGGAGAGGGATTGGTTGCCATTCACGATGCCGTCAGGCCACTGGTTACGGAAGACCTTATCAGGAAATCTTTCCAGCTGGCAGGCCTTTACCAATCAGCGGTTGCAGCGGTGAAATTAAAAGAATCTCTTCGGATGGCTGAAAATGACTTTGATTTGCAAGATTCCAAAGCCGTCGACCGCTCGAAATTCTGGCTGATTCAAACCCCCCAAACCTTTGCTATCAAGTTAATTCAGCAGGCCTACACCTTGCCAGAGGCTGCAGGTTTTACGGATGACGCTGGTGTTGCAGAACGATCCGGTATCAGGCCTCGGCTTTTTGAAGGCAGTTATGACAACATCAAAATTACCACCCCCGAAGACATGGTGATTGCCGAAGCGTTGTTGAATTTACGGAAGCGACTGTAGAAATAGTTCTACTGAAATTGCCGCTTTGTCCCCTGACGCGTTAACAAATTCTCCGTAATCGTTTGAAATGACTCTGGGAACGCTTTTTTGTTAAAGCTGGTGATATAAACACCTTGCCCGATGAAAAATAAATACACTGTTTGTCTTCAGGATGTCACGCTGGAAGACCTGAAACTTGTTGGAGGGAAGAATGCCTCCCTTGGCGAAATGCTTCAAAATCTTTCACAACTGGGAATTACCATTCCCGGCGGATTTGCGATCACAGTGGATGCGTATTGGGAGTTCCTCCACTTCAACAATCTTGAAAATGCTATTTACAGGGTGATTGAAGATATTGATATGGAAAATCTTATTTCACTTCGCAAGGGCGGAATGCAAATAAGGCAAATGATCCGAAACGGAAAATTTCCAAAAGATCTTCAAAATGAAATCATTCATCGCTATCAGGAATTATCAAAACTTTACCATCAGTCAGCGACAGATGTTGCTGTCAGGTCCAGCGCCACGGCAGAAGATTTACCAGACTCATCCTTTGCCGGCCAGCAAGAAACGTATCTCAACGTGCGTGGTCCGGAGGGAATTCTTGAATCTGTCAGGAACTGCTTCGCCTCGCTTTTCACAGACCGAGCTATTTCCTACAGGCAGCATTTTAAATTTGATCACTTTGAAGTAGCCCTTTCGGTTTGTATCCAGAAAATGGTTCGATCAGATCTGGCCAGTTCAGGGGTGGCTTTCTCACTTGACACTGAATCTGGTTTTAAAAATGCCGTCATCATCAATGGCTCGTACGGACTCGGTGAACTGATTGTGCAGGGAGCCATATCTCCGGATGAATTTATCGTGTTCAAACCGACACTTGAAAAAGGTTTTTCCTCTATCATTGAAAAGAATATCGGTCATAAAGACCGGAAAATGATTTATGGAGATGACCCGGGACAGCTTACGAAAATTGTCAGTGTCCAAAGGGATCAACAACAAAAGTTTTGTCTGACCGATGAACAGGTCCTGGAACTTTCGCGCTGGGTGTGCACGATAGAGAAATATTACTCAGATAAAAAAGGTTACTGGTGTCCCATGGATGTTGAGTGGGCGATCGACGGGCTAACGAATCAGCTCTTTATTGTACAGGCCCGCCCTGAAACAATCCATTCGCAAAATGATAATCGGTCACTCGTTGAATATAGTATACTGGCACCGCAACCTGAAAAGCGAATACTTCAGGGAATTGCTGTCGGCAGTAAAATTGCCACCGGCAAAGTGGTGATCATGTATTCTCTGGACGGACGTGATGGCTCGCATGATGGCATTGATTTTCACGAAGGGGATGTGCTGGTTACCGACATGACTGACCCGGATTGGGAGCCGATCATGAAAAAAGCATCGGCTATTGTCACCAATAAAGGCGGTCGTACCTGCCATGCCGCGATTGTGGCCCGTGAACTGGGTGTTCCTGCAATTGTTGGTTCTCGCAACGGTACGGATATACTAAAAGACGGTCAGTTGATAACGGTATCGTGTTGTGAAGGTGACAATGGGTTTGTGTATGAAGGTGAAATTCTCTTTCAGAAATCCGAAACCAACCTGGAAGATCTGCCAACGATATCCACCCCAATTATGCTCAATGTAGCTTCGCCGGAATTAGCTTTTAAGTTCTCCCATATTCCGAATGCAGGGGTGGGCCTGGCCCGCGAAGAATTTATTATCAACAATTACATCCAGGCTCATCCTTTGGCTTTGCTTCATCACAGGGAACTCGATGACAAAATACTGACTGAAAAAATCGAAAAGTTAATCACTGGCTATGAATCAGAAGAGTCATTCTTTATCCAAAAATTATCTTATGGGATCGGCAAGATCGCTTCTGCCTTCCATCCCCATAAAGTAATCGTGCGTTTTTCTGATTTTAAAACCAATGAATACGCGAACTTATTGGGTGGCACCTACTTTGAGCCGAAAGAAGAAAACCCGATGATCGGATGGCGGGGCGCCTCACGCTATTACTCCGATAAATATCGTCATGCTTTCGGCCTTGAATGCCTGGCCATAAAACGCGTGCGTGAAAAAATGGGACTAACCAATGTGGTCGTCATGATTCCCTTCTGCCGAACGGTAAAGGAGTTGCTGCGGGTGTATGAAGTAATGAAAATGTATGGACTGGAACGCGGTGAGAACGGACTGGAAGTTTATCTCATGGCGGAAATACCCTCCAATATATTACTGGCCGATAAATTTGCGGAACATATTGATGGATTTTCAATCGGATCAAATGATCTCACCCAACTAACGCTGGGTCTGGATCGCGATTCAGCATTAGTAGCTGAGCTTTACGACGAACGGAACGAAGCTGTTAAACGCTCCATTTCTAGCCTTATTAAGACGGCGAAGTTAATGGGCGTTAAAGTAGGGATTTGCGGACAGGGACCCTCTGATTTTCCGGACTTTGCGGCTTTCCTGGTTGATGAGGGCATCGATAGCATATCGGTTACCCCTGACTCCGTGCTAAGAACCCTTCAGACTCTGGCGGCGCACCAGCACAAGAAAGCTGCTGTACTTGCTTGAGCTCTCTTGGATAGAGTTTTCGGAAAATATACCGACTGGTATATTTTTAACGGTCATTTATTCGGAATGCGGGCTAATATTCGTCTTCGTTGAAGAAGAAATCTTCTTTTGTGGGATAATCCGGCCAAATTTCTTCAATACTTTCGTATGGCTGCCCGTCATCTTCCAGTTCCTGAAGATTTTCAACAACTTCTAAAGGAGCACCTGACCGTATAGAATAGTCGATCAATTCGTCCTTGGTGGCAGGCCAGGGGGCATCTTCCAAATAAGAGGCAAGTTCAAGTGTCCAGTACATAAATAGTAATCCTCCTTTATTTTTCGCAAAAATAAACTTTAATTGATTAATTCAAACAACGGTTTTCCTTATTTCCTTACAATGGATTTTAGCCGAAAAAGTTCGCCTACATCTTAAATATTCCGCAAATATGTAACCATACCATTTAACCTTCACCAAAGTATTTTGCCATATTGCGCCACAAAACCTGAAATGGAAGTTTAAATGACTCATCAGCAGCTAAAGTGAGCGGTCTTTAAACAAAGCAAAATCACAATTTTTCTATGGCTGACGAAAAGATTATTTTTTCGATGACGGGGGTAAGTAAAATTTATCCGCCAAGTAAACAAGTTTTAAAGAATATTTACCTCTCATTTTTTTATGGAGCCAAGATTGGCGTCCTGGGATTAAACGGATCCGGAAAATCATCACTCCTTCGGATTATAGCGGGTATTGATAAGGAATTTCAGGGTGACGTAGTTTCTGATTTAACTTTTAGCGTTGGACTGCTGGAGCAGGAGCCGAAATTGGATAAGGGTAAAACTGTGAGAGAGATCGTTGAAGAAGGTGTTCAGGAAATTACCTCTTTATTAAAAGAGTTTGAAGCCATTAATGAAAAGTTCGGAGATGCGGATATTCTTGAGAATCCGGACGCAATGGACAAATTGATTCAGAAACAAGGTCAGATCCAGGAAAAACTTGACGCTACCGGCGCGTGGGAAATCGATCACAAACTTGAACGCGCCATGGATGCGTTGCGTTGTCCGCCACCTGATGCTAAGGTGGAAAACCTTTCAGGGGGTGAAAAAAGACGCGTGGCATTATGCCGCTTGCTTTTGCAGGAACCCGATGTGCTGTTACTGGATGAGCCTACCAATCACCTCGATGCTGAATCTGTACATTGGTTGGAACAACATTTAAAGCAATACAAGGGAACCGTTATTGCCGTCACCCACGATCGTTATTTTCTCGACAACGTCGCGGGTTGGATACTGGAACTGGATCGCGGTGAAGGCATTCCATGGAAGGGTAATTATTCTTCATGGCTGGACCAGAAACAAAAGCGGTTAGCGCAGGAAGAAAAATCTGAATCCAAGCGTCAAAAAGCACTCGAACGGGAGCTGGAGTGGGTGCGGATGAATCCCAAAGGCCGCCAGGCAAAAGGAAAAGCACGGTTAGGTGCCTATGAAAAATTAATGAGCCAGGAAACGCGCGAAAAGGAGGAGAAACTTGAACTTTTCATACCTCCCGGACCGCGCCTTGGAAACAAAGTGATTGAAGCCCAGGGGGTATCTAAAGCTTACGGAGATAAACTTCTGTATGAGAACCTGACATTTTCGCTTCCGCCCGCCGGTATTGTGGGGATCATTGGACCAAATGGTGCCGGAAAAACAACCTTATTCAAGATGATCACGGGCAAAGAAAAACCTGATCAGGGTACCTTTCAAATTGGCGAAACCGTAAAGATCGCGTATGTTGATCAGGAGCACGATGATTTGAAACCAGAGGAAACTGTCTGGCAGGCGATCACCGGCGGAAATGAAATCATAGAACTTGGTGGAAAACAACAGAACTCACGGGCCTATGTCGGCAAATTTAATTTTAACGGAAACGATCAGCAGAAAAAAGTAAAAGAATTATCCGGGGGGATGCGCAACCGGGCACACCTCGCTATCGCCCTGAAACAAGGTGGTAACCTTTTATTATTGGATGAACCCACGAATGATCTGGATGTAAATACTTTGCGCTCACTGGAAGAAGCGCTGGAGAATTTCGGAGGATGCGCGGTGATCATTTCTCACGATCGCTGGTTTCTTGATCGTGTTTGCACACACATTCTCGCCTTTGAGGGCGATTCTCAGATATTTTGGTTTGAAGGTGGATTCAGTGACTATGAAGAGAATAAGAAGAAACGTCTCGGTGATGACCAGCCCCACAGGATCAGGTATAAGAAACTTGTGAAGTAGAAATAGTCCGCGGTTAACAGCCCTCGCTTTGTAAACTTGCTCAGTTGTGAGTAGTGAGTAGTTAGCTTGGAGAAATTGTAAGGGCCGGTAGAAAATTGAAAAATAGGCAACTCGGAAGACTGAACATCAACCCATCAACACATCAACACATCAACACCATAAACGGTGAAAGCACTCTTAACCATCACCCTGCTGACGCTCTCAAACGCCTTTATGACGTTGGCGTGGTATGGCCACCTAAAGTTCAAAGAAATGAAATGGAGCGAAGGTTTACCCCTGATCGCAATCATTGTCATCAGCTGGGGTATTGCTTTGTTTGAATATGCCTTACAAGTGCCTGCCAACAGAATCGGCTTTAGCGAAAATGGCGGACCTTTTTCGCTTGTGCAATTGAAAGTTATTCAGGAGGTGATCACCCTTACGGTCTTTGTTATTTTCACCATGATCTTTTTTAAAAATGAAACACTTAAGACAAACCACTTCATTGGATTTATTTTTCTTGTGCTGGCAGTGTATTTTATTTTTAAGAAATGATCTTCAGAGCAGCTGAATTGCCGCCACCAGTCAGTGGTCAGTGTAAAACTTAAATTGACAGGAACAAATTAAAATTCGAAACCCGAATAATTTTTTTAGATAAAAAACCTTTATCATATAAACCCCGAAACATTCAACAACATTAACTCTTTAACACATTAACACATTCAACACCTCATACCGGTTTGGTTTTCCATCGTTCGTGCATCCACACCCATTGGTCAGGGTGTTTTCTGATTTGATCTTCAATAAAATTCGTAAGAACCTGAGTATTCATTTGGATATCCGCTTCCTCATCACCGGTTACCGTCATGGAAATTTCGGGCAGTATAAACATGTGTTGTAAATTATCCTCCCCAAGATAAATGTAAGTGGGCACTACTGCTGCCCCTGTTTTCATCGCGAGGATGGTAGCGCCTACCGGGGTGGCTGCAGTCATTCCGAAAAAATCAACAAACACGGTTTTTACTTTTGTATCCTGATCGATAAGCAAAGCAACGGAGCCTCCGGATTTCAGAATTTTTAGCATTCTGAAAGTTTCTTTTCCCCTGGCAATTGGAATGGCTCCATGCAGGTTCCGGTAATTCCACAACAAATCATTTAATTTTTTATCCTTTAATGGTGTCCCAATGATGTTCGGGTTTAAACCTCGCATCGCCATGTTCGTAATCTGCAGGTCAAAGGCGCCAAGGTGGCAGGTAAGAAAGATGATACCTTTTCCTTTCGCATGCGCGGTTTCATAATTTTCCAATCCATGGGTAATCAAAAACGTTTCCAATTCAACCAGATCCCTCACAGCCGAACTTCGCAGTATATCACCACCATTCTTGCCAAGCATTTTAAAAGTTCTTTTCGCCATTTTCCTATTTTCGGAAACAGACATTTCCGGAAATGCCATGGCTAGATGTTTCAAGGTTAGTGCGCGCGTTTCATGAGCGAAGTAATAGGCAATGGACCCAAGCACCCCGCAAACATTCAGCCATAGCTTTCGCGCGACGATGCGTGAAGCCGCGATCATGCTTCGCACCAGCCAGTACACAAGTGTATAACGAACCGATCTTCTGAAAGCTTTCCTGCTGCGCATTGGCTGCGAAGATATAAATTTAAATGCAAGTGCGGAGCGAAAATAACAGGATAAAAAGGGTGCGTTGCATACCAGATTAAGGGCTCTGATTTCTCAGCCCTAAAGGGGCGGAATATATCAGCGCAGGCTGCAAGGCCTGCGATAGGTGTAATGAATTCTGACAACCCCTGACAGGGGGAAATAAAGATTCAATCTCAAATTATATTTAATGCATATATTTATTTAAAAAAATTCAGCGATATATGAAAACCCTTTACCTCATCAGGCACGCGAAGTCAAGCTGGGATGATCCTTATCAGAAAGATTTTGAGAGGCCTTTAAACAAGCGCGGTAAGCAGGACGCACCGCGAATGGGGAAGAGACTGAAAGCAAAAAGTATTTTACCCGATCTGATGCTGACAAGCCCCGCAGCACGGGCGTTGTCGACCTGTAAACTTATGGCTGATATTCTTGGCTATAAACAGGAAAATATTGCTACAGACAAAAACTTATATCACGCCAGTGAAGAACAAATATTAACCATTATCCACAAACTGAACGAAAACCATCAATCGGTAATGATCTTTGCTCACAACCCCGGGATTACAGAATGCATGAATAATCTTTGTGTAGATTCGTTTGTGGCAGACAATATCCCGACCTGCGGTGTAGTGGCCTTTAAATTCCCGGTGGAAGTGTGGACGGAAGTCACCTGGAAAAAAGGAGGACTGGAATTTTTTGATTTTCCCAAGAAAAAAATCGCATAAACCATGGTATGAGTAAGTCCCCACCTTTGGGAGATTTGATACATTAATACTAAATTCTAAACGGTATAAAATCCCAGGCCCGTTTTTTCAGTACTCCAAATTCTTTAAACCGATAACCCATCACAATTTTAAATACACCATTGTTGTTAGAAAAGGTAACATCTTCGAATTTGATATTGCTGCCCTGAGAAATAAAGCTGATGCCACCAAACATGCGGTAGCCATTGTAACCAATGGCGATGCGGGCGGCGATGAATGTGTTAATGGAAATTTCGTTATGCACTTCGCCGTTCCCCTCTAAAGAATAATTAATCCAATGGTGAGAAGGGCCGAGGCTAAGGGTTGTATTCAGAAAAAAGTTTTTATAGGTCATGTTATAAGTATAGCCAGGGGCCAGGGCAAAGGTTGAATAACGCAATCGGGTAAAATCCACCTTATCACCAAAATCCATTTTTCTCGTAAAATCAACGACGGATGAATCCGCGGATACCCGAAATGTGCTGATGCCGGAAACCAGCAGAAAAGAACCCTTGCTGTACAATTGACGCTCGGCAAAATTATATGCTGATCTGAATGAAAATTTCTGGTTATTAAAAACATAATGACCAGTGAGCCCGAAATTTTTTGTGTTGATATCGGGTCGCTGCTTGAATGCCTCGTCAGGCAGCGGCAAATTTTCAGCATCGACCAGATAAAACCCTGAATACCGCTGAAAAAAAACGTCCACACCCCAACGCTTTGCAAGCAAATTCACCTGGATATCGCGTGCCTCCGATTTTCCATACCGTTCCAGACTTCTTTCTTTTAGTGGAATGGCAAATCCAAACTCCAGGCCAACCTCGAATAAATAAAACCCTACACCGAGACTGTAAGTATTATTGGGTTTAAACTTGAGGGAAGCGCTTCCGTCCGATTTCGTCAATTCAAAATTTAAACTGCCCTGTCTGAAAACCGGATAAATAAAAAAATAATCCGGGAATCGTTTAATGTAGTAATTTCGCAGCGAGTCTTTCACCGGACCAATAGCCGTCTGGTTAAGTGAGTCAGAATTCAGAACATCATTTTGCCCATAAGTGTCCATCACTATCAACAGGATCACCGGTAAAATACAAAATCGGATCAAAGGATGTATTCGCTTAAATCTCTGTTTTTAATAAAATTACTTAGTTTTTCTTTAACCATGGCAGCGTCGATGTCAATGGTGGTGTTCGCAGGAATTTTATCCGGAACATCAAATAAAAATTCATTAAGAAGTTTGCTCATAACAGTATGCAATCTGCGTGCACCTATATTCTCCAGTTCCGCATTAATTAAGAAAGCGGTATTCGCGATCTCTTCGATAGCGCCATCGGTAAAATTTACCTTCACGTCCTCTGCTTCAAAAAGTGCCTGATACTGTTTTGACAAGTCATTCTTGGGTTCTTTAAGAATACGGACAAAATCATCTTTTGTAAGATTATTTAATTCCACACGAATCGGGAAACGACCCTGGAGTTCTGGAATAAGGTCTGAAGGTTTGGCGGAATGAAAAGCACCCGCGGCGACAAACAGGACGTGGTCGGTTTTAATAATACCATACTTTGTATTGACTGTACTGCCCTCCACGATCGGAAGGAGATCACGCTGAACACCTTCGCGGCTAACATCGGGGCCGCCCCCACCTTTTTTGGACCCTGACGCGATTTTATCGATTTCATCAATGAAAATAATTCCCGCATCCTCCGCCCGACGGATAGCTTCCTCTTTCACTTCATCCATGTCAATGAGTTTAGCTGCCTCTTCCTCCAACAATATCTTCCGCGCTTCCGCCACCGTTACTTTGCGCTTTTTTGATTTTTTAGGCATCATACCATTCAACATCTCCTGCAAATTCATCATGGATACTTCGTCCATCATTCCCGCACCCACCATACCCACATTGGATCCGCCGCCGCCCTTAATGTTGATCTCTATTTTTCGTTCTTCCATTTCTCCGTTTTTTATTTTTTCACGGAACAAGGAACGGGTACGTTCATTAAGTTCATCGTCAGAGGCTGGCATTCCAGTATCCGAATGCGTTCCAAAACCTGTTGAAGGTTTTGAGGACTGCGCTTTCAATGGAGGAATAAGGGCATCGAGAATCATATCTTCCACGATTACAGCGGCTTTCTCTTTTACTTCTTCTTTTTTGCGGGCCTTTACCATGTTAATTGATTGTTCAACGAGATCGCGAACCATGCTTTCAACATCACGACCAACATAGCCAACTTCCGTAAATTTGGAAGCTTCTACTTTTACAAAAGGAGCATCTGCGATTTTGGCAAGTCTCCTTGCAATTTCTGTCTTTCCCACTCCGGTCGCACCAATCATCAGGATGTTATTGGGCACAATTTCGCCCTGGATATCAGACTTTACATTCATTCTTCTCCAACGATTTCTCAAGGCTATGGCAACATTGCGCTTTGCCTCGTATTGTCCGATGATATATTTATCCAGCTCAGCAACAATTTCCTGAGGTGTCAAGTATTTTGAGTCCATCATAAGTATTATCTTCTTAAAAGAAGTTTATTGATATTGGTTGACAAAGTAAAGGAATAACCGGCATTTCCGGCAAAATAGCCACTGCGGCTAAAAACAAATTCGACTGGCTTAACCATGACAGAAAAACCAAAAGACACTCCAGCGCCGCCTCCCCCGGTTTCAAATTTTAAAGTTTCATGGGTCAGGTAATTATAGCCAACCAACAAATTGAAATTCCGGTGAAATAATATTTCCGCAGCCACACTCAGATGACTAAAAACTTTTTTAAGGGTAGTGGGTTTGTTGTTCCTGGTAAGGCTGTCATAATACAACACGTCGCGTTTCAGTAAGTTATAAGCAGTAAGAGAAAATCTGACGGGCATATAATCCGGCTTAATGGTAAATCCCGCCTGTACATCTAAGGGAACATGGCTGGTACTGTTAATTGAATAATCAGACAAAATAATTCCGGCATTTTTTATCGTCAGTCCCACGGTTAAGTCATGGGCAGGGTGTTTAAAAATTCCACCAGCATCCATTAGCAAAGCGCTGGCCCTGTATCCGCCTATCGTTGAAAATACACCTTTGATACTGGCGCCTAACCGGAAATTACCAATCTGGTGACTTTTTGCAATCACAAGCGCGGTTTCTCCTGATTGAAATTCCATTGTCTCCATGCCGGTTTCGTCAAAGCCTTTCAATGAACCATAATTGAGATGTTGAACACCAAAAAGCAGTGGACCAATGTTTTTAAAATCATGGGAATATGAAAACAATGCCTGTCCTACATCGCCAACATAAAAAAGATAAGAGGCCGAAGCCAGGCCATTCAACGTATCTCCGGCCAAAGAAGGATTGTTGTGAAAAAAATTAAGGTCTTTATCTGCCAGTGAAACATTCACTCCCCCCAATGCCGACAACCGGGCATGGGCAGGTACGTTTAGAAAATCAAAAGCATGGCTCCCTGCCACCTGGCCACACACAGCCGTGGTAACGGAGCAAAGGATAACCGATATAATTTTACGCACGAATCACATCAATCTGTGGGTTACCTCCGGGCATTAATTATTTATAAAGTTTTGAAATTTCGGTTCGCTTAAAGAAAAGGTCATGGCCTTCGCAACCTTCTCTTTTAACAAAGCGACTTTTAACACATCATCCACGGTATCGACGTAATAAAACGTAAGTCCCTTCAGATAGTGTTTCTCAATTTCTTCAATATCCCTCCTGTTTTTTGCGCTAAGCACAATTTCTTTAATTCCGCTTCTTTTCGCAGCCAATATTTTTTCTTTGATACCCCCGACCGGGAGTACTTTGCCCCGTAGTGTAATTTCACCTGTCATAGCAAGTTTGGATTTTACTTTGCGTTGTGTGAAGATAGACGCCAGCGAGGTGAACATGGTAATACCCGCAGAAGGACCGTCCTTAGGTACAGCACCGGCAGGCACGTGGATATGCAGATCGTATTGTTGAAACACACGGTGATCGACCCCCAAATTTTCTGCGTTGAACTTTAAATATGACAACGCAGCCATGGCAGACTCCTTCATGACTTCTCCCAATTGTCCGGAAATCGTCAGTACCCCTTTACCCTTACTTAAACTGGATTCAACAAAAAGGATTTCACCTCCGACCTGCGTCCAGGCCAAACCAGTGACTACACCGGCAATATCGTTGCCCTGATAGAGTTCTTCGTCGTGGATCTCTGCACCCATCACTTTTCTCACAGTAATTTCTGTAACAAGCTTTTCAAATTCTTCCTCCATAGCGAACGACTTGGCCCCGTGACGAACAACCCTACCGATCTTGCGCTCAAGGTTTCTCACGCCTGATTCACGGGTATAGCTGTTTATTATTTTGGCCACAGACTGCCTGGTAAACTTCAATTGCGAAGCCTTAAGCCCGTGTTCCTTCAGCTGCTTGGGGATCAGATGTTTCATGGCTATCTCCACCTTTTCTTCCTGTGTGTAGCCCGTTACCTCTATGATCTCCATTCTATCGCGTAAAGCCGGATGGATAGTATCAAGGGCGTTGGCTGTAGCGACAAATAATACTTTTGATAGATCATAGTCAACCTCCAGATAATTGTCTCCAAATGCGTGATTCTGTTCGGGGTCGAGTACTTCCAGTAAAGCGGACGACGGATCACCGCGAAAATCTGATTTTACTTTATCTATTTCATCCAAAATAAAAACAGGATTGGAGGATTGAGACTTTTTAATGTTCTGCAAAATTTTTCCAGGCATAGCGCCCACGTAGGTTTTGCGATGCCCACGTATCTCTGCCTCGTCATGAACACCGCCTAAGGACATGCGAATATATTTTCGTTGGAGAGCTTTTGCGATTGACTTGCCCAGGGAAGTTTTTCCAACACCCGGAGGACCGTACAAACATAAAATCGGACCCTTCATATCCTTTTTTAATTTTAAAACGGCAAGGTATTCCAGTATGCGTGTTTTTACTTTTTCCAGTCCGAAGTGATCCTGATCCAGTATTTTCTTGGCCCGTTTTAAATCAAAATCGTCATTTGTGTACTCACCCCATGGAAGGTCCAGCATAAACTCCACATAATTCATCGCCACGGGATATTCGGCTGCCATAGGATTGATACGTAAAAGCTTTTCAAGTTCTTTCTTGAAGTGATCTGAAACGGGTTTTGGCCATTTTTTGGCCTCTGCCTTCTTACGAAGTTTTTCTACCTCTTTATCCGGACCATCGTAGCCCAATTCATCCTGTAAAACTTTTATCTGCTGGCGTAAAAAATAATCGCGCTGTTGCTGGTCAATATCGGTGTGGACCTTCTTTTGTATTTCATGCTTTATCTCCAGCAACTGAATATCGCGAAGCATAAATTGAAGCAATAGCGTCCCTCGCTCAATGATGTTCTGTGTTTCAAGAATTTTTTGCTTATCAGAGACATCCACATTCAGATTGCTGGAAAGAAAATGGATAAGGAACGACATACTCGAAATATTATCGAGAGCGACCTGCGCTTCCTGAGGAATTTCAGGATTTAATTTTAATATTTTTAAGGCTGCATCTTTCAGGGATTGCACCAGTGCTTTAGCTTCTTTTCCATTGATATTCAAAACCGGCTCGGTAAGCAGATTGATTTTCGCGGTCAGATACGGATCTTCCTGCACATACTCACGGATACTGAACCTGTTCTTTCCCTGAATGATAATAGTGGTATTTCCATCCGGCAACACCAGCATTTTAATAATGCGGGCGACTGTGCCGGTTCTATAGAGATCCTCTATGGTTGGCTCCTCAGCCTGCGAATTCTTTTGCGCAATAACACCTATAATCCGGTTTCCCTGATACGCTTTTTTTACAAGCTTGATAGATTTCTGCCTGCCGACGGTTATTGGAATAACAACACCCGGAAACAAGACTGTATTTTTTATGGGCAAGATGGAAAGTTCCTCAGGGAGGTCTTCCGGCTTGAGATCGCTTTCCTGCTCAGGATTGATCATTTGAATGAGGTCGTCGGACTCTTCCTGCACCAATTGTATCGCTAGTGTTTTAAACATGGGGATTGAATGTCAGTTTGACACAACAACAAAATTGTCGTTGAGTTTATTCATAACCGGATAATCGGACAATAGTAGTGCCAGTCGAGTTGTAAAAGAACGAAAAATGTAACAACTTTAATGTGTTTGAACCTACGTTTTAACAAAAAGGTTAAGTGAAAACCTATTTTTTCATCTTATTATCGGCTTTTTACCTGATAACCTGTGTGCCGCTCCATGCACAGCGGAAAAAAAATAAATTAAAAAGTGGTGGCGTCATTCAATTAAACGATAGCCTGACAACTTACAGTCAATCTGACATCTTTAATTTTCCAAATATCAACAAATTGCAGTTTTATAACAACGACGATGTTTCTATCAGAATGCAACGTCTTGAGCAATCCCTTGCTGAGCAGGAACTCTATAACACCCTAAAACAATATGTGGGAAATTTTGGAATAGAAAATTTCTCCGCCAATACGCCCCTCATCTGGAAACTGGCAAAATTATCTGAAAAATATGGGCAACCTGGTGAGTCGGTCTTGCTTTATAAACTGGTGTTGAAACATTTTCGTAAAAATACCGACATCAATAAGGTCAGGGAAGAATTCGACAGCCTTACCATCAATCAAAAAGATAATTATGTACCCTTGAAACAATATTATGAATTGGTCGCCTACCGGCGGGAAATTGATACCCTCCGACCACCTCATGGTGTGCTGATGAAAATGGGAGAATGGGTAAATTCTGAAAAAGCTGATTACGGACCCACCATCGGCAATCTTGATTCTCTGCTTCTTTTCACCTCAAAACGAAATTCAAGTATTCAAAGTATTGAAAGAACCTACAATGAAGATCTGTTTTACACCACTAAAGAGAATGGTCAATGGATGGAAGCCCAGGAATTTAAAACCATAAACACGCCTTACAACGAAGGATCAGCCTGCCTGAGTAAGGATGGGAAAAACCTCTACTTCGCCCGTTGTAATTCTCCTGATTCTTTTGGCAATTGTGATGTCTTCGAAGCCACACTGAAAGCAGATAGCACGTGGGGGAATGTTAGAAACCTTGGCAAAAACATTAATACCCTTGGCTGGGACTCTCATCCATCATTGTCTCATACAGGGGATACCTTATTTTTGGCTTCCGACCGCCTGGGGGGATTTGGTCTTTCAGATATCTATTATGCTGTGAAAGATGAAAAAGGTGAGTGGCAGAAAGCCATTAACATTGGCCCTATCATTAATACAAGCGGCAATGAAGTGAGTCCTTTTTTTCACCACCGATTCAACGTTTTATATTTTAGTTCCGATGGTCAACCCTTGAATTTCGGAGATTTTGATATTTATAAATGTTATCGTCAAAAAATAAATTGGGGTGAGCCAAAAAATATTGGCCCTTTGGTGAATGGGCAAGGAAGTGAATATTATTTTACAATTGATTCAGAATCCAGTCAGCTATTTTATGCACGCTCAGATGAAAGTGAAATGGAGAACCTTGATTTGCACACCTTCCCTGTGCCCATGGAAGCCCAACCAGAAGCGGTTGCCCACCTGAAAGGATCGCTTATAGATTCACAAACCAAAAAACCCTTAAAGGGTATTGTTTCCATTATTGATCTTGACAAAGGAGTTGAAGTATCTCCAAAATTCCTGCGATCAGATGGTTCCTTTGATTTTGATTTGATCAACAAAAGAAATTACCTATTGATCATTCAGGGAGATGACTTCTTCCGCATAGAAGAATTATTTTTTATGGATGGAAATATGGAAATGAATCGCGAAACGGAACCCCTTGAAAGTAAAATCGCTTTTCAATCACTTGAATTCGAAAATGGTAAAGCGGATATTCTCCAATCTATGCATGGGGATCTTGATAAGCTCGCCAATTTTATCATTGATCATCCAGGCTTCTCACTCAACATCGACGGGCACACCGATTCACAGGGCAAAGAGGATTCAAACCTGCGATTATCACAAGCCAGAGCTGACGCCATAAAGGCGTATCTGATGTATCAATTTAAGATCGATTCGGAACGTATTAATGCAAGGGGTTATGGTAGTTCAAAACCCATTGTTGAAGAACGCGGCGACCAGGACAGGAAATTAAACCGACGGGTTGAATTTGATATTAAAAGAGACAAAGTAAGCAGTAAGCAGTAAGTAGTAAGCAGTAAGCAGTAAGCAGTAAGCAGTAAGCAGTAAGCAGTAAGCAGTAAGCAGTAAGTAGTAAGTAGTAAGTAAAAAGTAAAAAGTAAAAAGTAAAAAGTAAAAAAGCCTGTGCGTATGAAGGCGGGCCAGGCTTTTTTTTCAGAATAATTTTATGATGTCATTGGCGAAAATGAAGACCATGAGGCCAAGCAGGAACACCATTCCCACTTTCTGGGCGGTTTCCAAAAACTTGTCGGAAGGTTTACGTCTGGAGATCATTTCATAAGTAAGGAACATTACATGACCACCATCCAGCGCGGGGATTGGCAACAGGTTCATAAACGCAAGCACCAGGGAAAGTACCCCTGTAAGAGACCAGAATCGCTCCCAATCCCACTCCACACCAAATGCCTGCATGATTCCTATTGGACCGGACAACGATTCTTTAGGCGATAAAGCGCCTGAAATAATTTTTCCAAATGCTTTAACCTGAACCGTTAGTGTGGTGAACGCGCGATCTATTCCCAGCGGAATAGACTCAAAAAATCCATACGTAATTTTGCGTTCGGCTTTCTCAAAAAAAGCTTTTGAGGCGTCGGCCGCAAGGATACCCAATGCCTTTTCGCCTTTGAAATAAGTTTTATAGTGTATAATCTCCTGACCTCTTTGAATTTTAAGTGACAAAGAATCACTTGCGCTGACTGGTTGGGTAGAGGTAGTATATGATTTTAAAAGTTTTGACACTTCATCATAATAGGTGATAGTGTTTCCATTCACTTCAATAATTTTATCTCCCTCGGTGATACCAATTTTTTCCGCTACAGACCCTTTCTGTGTGGATGATATCACCGCTGGGAATCGGTAAAAAATGAAATTTCCAGCCGTCTCTCTTTTATTGAATTTCTGAATGAAATCTCCGGGAATTGGTATGTCAATCAATTCACCGTCACGCTCAACAGTATAATATGCGTTGTTGCCTAAAAGGGTTTCTGGTCTGATGAGATCCTGGAGATATTCATATTCTTTGCCATTGATCTTAACAATTTTATCCCCTGTTTTCAGTCCAATATCTTCGCCTACTGGCCCAACCTGAAAACCACCGTTCTCATTAATGGCATCTTTTAACAAAAAAGTATCACCAAAAGCAAAGGTGATGCCGATAAATATCAGTATCCCGACAACCACATTTACAAAAATTCCTCCCAACATAACGATCAGTCGTTGCCACGCGGGCTTGGATCTGAATTCCCAGGGTTGGGGTGGAAGTTTCATCGCCTCCGAATCGAGAGATTCATCGATCATACCCGATATTTTTACATAGCCACCCAGCGGTATGGCACTGAGTGCGTACTCGGTTTCACCTTTCTTGAAGGACCAGATTTTCGGAGGAAATCCGATTGAAAATTGTTCAACCCGCATTCCAAAATACTTGGCTGCTATCAGATGGCCAAACTCATGAACGGCAACCAAAAAAGAAAGACTCAACAAAAGCTGAGCGAGCATTATCATCCAATCCATTTTACCTGATTATAATTCTTATTTAATAATTTCAAATGCCTTGATCCGCGTTTCCTGGTCTGTTTGAACATAGTCTTCGTAGGACGGATTTTTAATATAATGCATTTTATGCAAGCATTGTTCCACAACCGCAGACATTTCAAGGAAACTTACCCGATCCTTCAAAAATTCTGCGACGGCGACTTCATTTGCAGCGTTTAACACGCAAGGCATATTTCCACCTTTATCCAATGCATCAAACGCCAACGCAAGATTACGAAAAGTTTCCATATCCGGCTTTTCGAAGGTTAAAGAAGGATAATTCACGAAATCGAATCTCGGGAAGTCTGACTTTAACCGCTCAGGGTATGCGAGGGCAAACTGGATAGGTAAACGCATATCAGGAAGGCCAAGTTGCGCTTTAATCGAGCCATCCTGAAATTGAACCAGAGAATGAATGATCGATTGCGGATGAATCACGACCTCAACCTGGTCTGCGGTGAGGCCAAACAGCCATTTAGCCTCGATCACTTCAAGGCCTTTATTCATCAGGGTAGCCGAATCAATGGTCACCTTCGCTCCCATACTCCAGTTTGGATGTCTAAGGGCCTGATCTTTCGTAACCTTTTGAAGCTCTTTCTGCTTCATCCCGCGAAAGGGGCCTCCAGAGGCGGTAAGAATTATTTTTTCAATCTTATTGTGAAACTCACCCAAAAGGCACTGAAATATCGCCGAATGTTCCGAATCGACAGGATAAATGTTAACCCCTTTTTCGCGTGCAAGCCGGGTAATTAATTCACCCGCAACCACCAGTGTTTCTTTGTTGGCCAGGGCAATTGGTTTACCTGCTTCGATGGCCTTTATGGTTGGTTTTAATCCAGAGTATCCAACGAGCGCTGTCAGTACCAGGTCGATGGATTCCATCTGAACGACTGACGCCAAAGCATTTGCACCGGCGTATACTTTAATCTCTTCATTTGCCAAACCCTGTTTCAACTCATTGTAATTCGACTCATTGCCGATAACCACTGCATTAGGTTTAAATTTTTTCGCTTGTTCGATTAATAGACCAGTGTTGTTTTGCGCAGTGAGCACTTCTACTTCAAAGACCTCTTTATGCTGCTGGATTACTTCGAGGGCTTGCTTTCCAATAGAGCCGGTCGATCCAAGAATAGCAATGTGTTTTTTCTTTGTCAACGGAATAGGGTTGTCGGGATGCGAAGGTAGGGATGTCCTTTCATAGAAAGCGGATCATTTTCAGCTGGCTGTTGTTTGGGTTGCGGTAATTTCAACAGGTGTCAAATTTTTCTCCGGATTTTTAACAACTGGATCAATATATCCTGAGCGGCACTGGTAATCACTGTGCCGGGTCCAAAGATAAAGGATGTGCCGGCTTTCCGAAGAAAATCGTGATCGTTCTCGGGAATGACGCCACCGGCGACTACCATAATGTCGCCTCTGCCGATCTTTGATAAGGCTTCAATCAAATCCGGAATCAATGTTTTATGGCCACCGGCAAGACTGGACGCCCCTACTATATGCACATCATTTTCCGCTGCTTGCATGGCAACTTCTTCCGGTGTTTGAAATAGAGGACCGATATCGACATCAAATCCCATGTCGGCGAAACTGGTGGCGATCACTTTTGAACCCCGGTCGTGTCCGTCCTGTCCCATCTTGGCTACCAATATCCGTGGCCGACGTCCATCCATGTTGGCAAATTCGTCGGAGAGCGTACGTACAACTTTATAAATGTCCTCATTTTTCATTTCTGCGTGGTATACACCCGAGATCGATTTTACGGTTGCTTTATAGCGGCCAAAAACTACTTCCATAGCCTGAGATATTTCTCCCAAAGTAGCGCGCTGGCGCGCGGCTTCTATAGCCATTTCCAGCAAATTGCCATTCCCGGAAGCTGCAATTTGCGTGATTGCTGTCAGTGCCGATTCAACCGCTTCCTGATTCCTGTCTGATTTAAGTTGTTTCAGCCGGTAAATTTGTTCCGTTCTGACGGCTGTATTATCTACTTCGCGAATATCGAAATCCTGTTTTTCATTTACCTGATATTTATTGACACCCACAATAATATCCCGGCGAGCGTCAATGCGCGCTTGCTTGGCGGCGGCGGCCTGTTCGATTCGCATTTTGGGAACGCCACTTTCTATGGCTTTCGTCATGCCGCCCAAATGCTCAATTTCCTGGATCAGCAGCCAGGCCTTGTCCATTAATTCATTTGTCAATGATTCAATATAATACGATCCTCCTAGCGGATCAACAAGGCGCGTGACACCGGTCTCTTTTTCAATAAACAATTGTGTGTTCCTGGCGATGCGTGCTGAATTATCCGTCGGCAATGCGATGGCTTCATCAAATGAATTGGTGTGTAAAGATTGGGTGCCTCCTAACACGGCTGCCATGGCTTCGATGCACGTTCGGGTGATGTTGTTATACGGATCTTGCTGGGTCAGACTCCAACCAGATGTCTGGCAATGGGTTCGCAAAGCCATCGATTTAGGATTTGATGGACGAAAAGGTTTCACCAGTGCCGCCCACAACGCTCTGGCTGCACGCATTTTCGCTATCTCCATAAAAAAATTCATCCCGATTCCCCAGAAGAAGGACAGCCGGGGAGCAAAGTCGTCAATCGCAATACCGGCGTTGAGGCCTGCACGAATATATTCCAAACCGTCAGCCAGGGTATAGGCCAGTTCGATGTCAGCAGGAGCCCCAGCTTCATGCATATGGTATCCGCTGATGCTGATGGAATTAAACCTGGGCATATACCGTGAAGTATAGGCGAAAATATCCGCTACGATACGCATGGAATCCTTCGGCGGATAAATGTAGGTATTGCGTACCATGAATTCTTTCAGGATATCATTTTGTATGGTACCGTTGAGCAGCTCAGTTTTTACACCCTGTTCCTGAGCGGCCACAATAAAAAAAGCCATGATCGGGATTACGGCGCCGTTCATTGTCATGGATACCGACATCTTATCAAGGGGAATCCGGTCAAACAATATTTTCATATCGAGCACAGAATCGATGGCAACTCCTGCTTTGCCTACATCACCCATAACGCGTGGATGGTCGGAGTCATAACCACGGTGCGTGGCGAGATCGAATGCCACAGACAATCCACGCTGCCCAGCCTCAAGGTTCTTGCGGTAAAAAATATTACTCTCTTTCGCGGTAGAAAATCCTGCGTATTGCCTTATCGTCCATGGTTTGGTAGTGTACATGGTTGCATAAGGTCCTCGAAGGAATGGAGGGATGCCAGCCTGATACCGTGTCAGTATTTCAGGACGATGCCCAGCATAATAAGCACTTAATAATTTAATATTTTCCCCGCTTATCCAGGACGGTCCAGTGGAAGTTGCTTCACCCGGCAGCTTTTGGTTATAATTGATTTTGGAAAAATCTGGTGAAATCATGATGACTTCCATTTAACCTGAAACAATCCCCACGCTTTCTTAGCCATCTCATCGACCATTACGTCCATGGCATACGCTCCGGCAAGGGGATCGGCCACCCTGTTAAAAAATGATTCTTCCTTTAATATGTTTGAAACATTCCGGGCTAACCGCGACATCATGACCTGGTCGTGAGCGGTATAAATAGTATGAGAGTCACATCCACCCAAAACTGTGCTCATCGCAGAGAAAGTAAATCGGAGCAAATTCTCCGGTCCGGGTAAATTATTTTGAGCCAGGGCTTCGCAGCGCGTGTGCACGTGCAGATCAGAGATCTTATAGTCATTGAGACTATAAGACTGCGCGACCTGAAACCACAACAACCTCAGTGCTTTTAGTTTAGCAATGCATTCAAAAAATGAATGATCTAATGAAAGCGAAAAGCAAACAGATCTAAAGATACTTTCGCGATGTTCTGATCCGGAGTGTGATTCGAAAATTTTTACGCCTTCAAAAAGCGCGTTACTAATTTCAACCGTCGGTGAGGCGCTGGGAATAATGAGTCCTAAAGTTTTGAAAAGGCCGCAATTTTGAAAATAATAATCCAGATTAATCTTTTTGGGAATTGATTCCCAAAATAGCGCACCTTTAATGGAAGCGGCATCATATTCATTTTTTATAATGGCGGAAAGTGGTGCGAGAAGTGATGGATCATTCACATGAAATCCGACAAAACAATACTGCCACTCAATTTTATCCATCAAATGATTCAGATTCGCTTTTGCGTGTTGACGCAAATCGAACAGTATTCCATCTGCTCCATTGGAAAGGTGGTTTAACGCAATTTCATTTGGGTTAATCTGTGCTTTTACTTCAATGGCGGGAAGGTTGACCCAGAAACGGGCACCTGAAAAAGAATCTTTGTCAGGTGGCAATTGAAATCTGCTTAAATAATCCAGATTCGCAGTATCATCACATTCATAGTAAGGTAAGAATAAAATTTCATCTTTTCCAGTCCATGAAAGAAAATCAAAATCTTTTTCATTCGTTTCAGAGACAGCAATGTTTTTCCAATCAATCCGCGTTGATTTGGGGAAAAATTCCTGTAATACCTTTCCGATAGACTTATCTGACATAAAAATTTCAACTCAATTTTACTCAAGATTTCTTCATTCAGTTGCGTTTAAGCGGAAAAAAACGACAGTAATTTTTTTTCTTGAAAATCAGGCGCTAAGTCGCTTGTTTTGATCACCTCTTTTTTCACATCTTTGTCTCCCTTAATTGACAAGGAGGACCTAACTTCAAGAACTCAGAGCTCAAAATGGAAGTAAGCTGTGGCACAGTATGGAATGATTGTCTCGAAGTAATTCGGATAAATGTAGAAGACGAAAACTTCAACACATGGTTCAAACCTATTCATCCTTTGCGTGTTGAGGGTGATGTACTCACCATTCAGGTACCTTCTCAATTCTTTTATGAATGGCTTGAGGATAATTATGTGGCTGTGTTAAAAAAAGCCATTCATACTGTTCTTGGCGTAAACGGAAGATTGGAATATTCAGTTGTCGTAGATAGCGGAAATCAGCAAACCCCGCCGGTTGCGGTGAATTATCCTGCCAACGGCATTGGCAATACCCGAAGGGCTGTAAACGGCACCAACAACTTCGGTGCGGATGATTATTCTCCTTTTACTTTTAAGGCGCTGAATCCGCTTACAGTAAATTCGAGATTAAACCACGCGTACTCTTTTGATAATTTCGTAGAAGGGGATTGTAACCGCCTGGCGAGATCTGCTGGATTGGCTGTTGCGAAGAAACCGGGTGTGACCTCTTTCAATCCACTGATGTTGTATGGCGGTGTTGGTGTGGGAAAGACACACCTTGTTCAGGCCATTGGCAATGAGATCAAAAACAACATGCCTGCCAAGGTCGTCCTTTATGTTGATCAAAATGATTTTACAAATCAATTTCTCAACGCGCTTCAAAATCACAGGCTGCAGGATTTTCAAAATTTCTATCTACAGGTGGATCTGTTGATTCTGGATGATGTTCAATTTCTTGCAGGACGAGAAAAAACACAGGAAATGTTTTTTCACATATTCAATCAGTTGCATCAATCAGGTAAACAGATCATCATGACGAGTGACTGCCCGCCCAGAGACCTCAAGGGTTTTCAGGAGCGGTTATTGTCTCGTTTCAAGTGGGGCCTTACGGCGGATCTCCAGGAGCCGGACTTTGAAACAAAACTTGCCATCATTAACAGAAAGATGCAGGCCGATGGAATTGAAATTCCAACAGAAGTTTCAGAATATCTTGCCTACAGCGTTGATACCAATCTCCGCGACATGGAAGGCGTTTTAAATTCATTAATTTTCCATGCGACATTATTAAAAAAGGAAATTGATCTGGAGCTCGCCAAGGAGGTTTTGAAGAATATTATTAAAGAAATCCAATCGGACGTCAGTGTTGACTTTATTCAGAAAACCGTAGCCGATTATTTTAAGTGCGACCTTGATGCTATGAAGGGCAAAGTGAAAAAAAGGGAGATCGTTATCCCGCGTCAGGTAGCTATGTATTTCTGCAAACGATTTACTCAACTCACTCTAGCCCTTATCGGAGAAAATTTTGGAGGACGTGATCACAGCACCGTGATTCACGCGTTGGAATCGGTTGAAGACATGATGAAGACCGATTCTAATTTCAAAAATTCTGTC
>JBDSIM010000232.1:0-3774 GCA_039917935.1 Cyclobacteriaceae bacterium
GCGAATACGCGGGTGATATGGCAGCCGCTCAAGCAGCGTGGTAGATTTTCTGTAAGCCGCGAACGCCCGGTCATACTGCTTCAGCGCAAAGGAGGATTGTCCCTGGTACATCATATACATAGCCTGCTGAAACTGGTACTCCGGATCCCTGGGATTCAGGTAGCGATTACCGAGGTCGAAGTATTGCAGGCTCAGGTCGAAGTTGCCGATCTCGTGATACGATTGTGCCAGGTAGTTACAGGTAGACCAGATCACGGAGGAGTCCTGACCCAGGGGTTTTGTAGAGAGGGAAATAACGCGCGAGTATTCCTCGATTGCGCGTGCATAGTCGCTGATGGAGAAATAGTATAGCCCGGTAGCGTTGATCATGCCAGCGCGATGTGTGAAATCCGGATCAGTTTGTTCCAGATCCACCGAATGCTGCGCCATGAATTGATTTCCATCAGCGATGAGCGCTCGGAATTCAGTCATCCTTTTGTGGTAGTCAGCGCACCAGCTTAAGGTATACAAGGCTTTCAGATAATCCGTCCAGCGTTGATGGTTTTCGGCGATGTCCAGGATCTTATTGATGTAAATTCTGGTGCTGTCAAAGTCGCGGTAATACTTAACTCCAACGATCGTGTAGAGGGAGTCTATTTGAGCAGTGATATTGTTTGTCTGGTCAGCGTGGTTTTGAGCGACGGCGCTGGCACCGCTGAAGATGAACAATGCTGTGCAATATGAAACTATTCGGCCAATGCTATTAAAATCGTAATTTGACAACAAACATGCTCTTAACGTCTTTTCCGGCTACCCGATACGTCACCGGGAATCTCGCCATCATAACATTCTGGTCTACGCCTTTGGTGTTCTTGAAGCTCTTCTTCACGTCAAAAACAACTGTACGCTGTTTTGTTTTTGCGTCGTAGGAGACATCCTTTGCCGTGCCTATTAGCTTATTGTTGACAAGGATCTCAACCCGCCTCATATCTTTCTCGGAGAAAAAGGACACGCGAGGAACATCATAGAAGGGTTCGCATTGTCCTGAAGGACATGGAGTCGGGGCCGGAAGCCCAGATGTAATGGTTTTATAACAGTCGGCCAGACACAAATCAATTTCCGCTTCCACTTCCTTGAGCCTGGCACAATACTCTTTCGTTGTTGAGTCGTTTGGGTTACATCCGGCCAACTCATGTATTATTGAGTTTGAATTCACTACATGAACTGTGCCTTCAGAGTCTTGGTCTTGAAATGAAGACATCCCTGCAAATAGGGAAAGTACAGGCGCAAGTATTAAAATGCGCCTAGCCATGGGTTTAAGCGTTATCATTTTAGCTGGGGGTGTATCTAAATATACGAAGAATTAATATTAATTCACCATCCCTATGAAAAGAAATACTCGCAGATGAATAATACAAGCCTGGATGAATTCCAGGGATTAATCCATCACCAATGATAACTCGAATCTTTACCTCACCAATAGAAATGCGAACCTGACAACGCGGGTTGTGACCGCGTACTCTTTTCAGGACAAGCCAACAGTTTCAAAGATGGAGGGCAGAGAGAAAGCCCTCACTGTGTTGATAATCGATCCCGCAGAGAATCATCCATGATGAGTCCTTTTGACGGATAGTAAATCGTGTCGTAATATAACTTCAATCCCTTGTCAGGGGTCAAATGTCCGACCTGATAAACAATCTTCGTTCCACCATCAATGAATAAAGGATAAAAAGTCGTATCAATCTGGTCATCCGCCAGGCCCATCAAAGCCTGTCGACTTTGGTCATTCCGGCACCCTGAAATAAGAAAAAACAGGATCAATAAGGGAACAATCCGTTTCATAACCTGTTATTTTTAAAACGCTTGTTTAAAAACGCTTGCCCAGAAGTAGTAACGCCATCGAGACACGGCATCGAACAGCCGCTAAATGTGGCTTCTCAACCTGACACAAGCGTGGCTGAACTGAAACAAATGAAGTTAATAATTTTACAGATGAATTTCAACAAACTACCTTTATGTCACTTAACATTGACAAAGGCTCAAGGTCTTATTTCCTTACCATGAAAACGAAAATTATGAAAACGAATGCACTGCTTCTTCTAGTGATATTGATCTCATGCGTTGCATTTGCCCAGCGACCAGCATCCGATAAAATAGAAACCTCCAAAGGACCGTTAACTATTCAGCCGCTCAATCATGCGACACTTGCATTAACATGGCAGGGTAAAACCCTTTATACCGATCCGAATGGCGGAGCAAAAACGTTTGAAGGCATTGCCGCGCCTGACCTCATCCTCATCACCGATATCCATGGAGATCATTTTAATCCGGAAACGCTACAGGCAATCAATACCACCCATGCAACACTGATCGTGCCGCAAGCCGTAGCCGACAAACTTCCTGAAGCACTAAAAAGCAAAGCGGTTGTCCTAGGCAACGGTCAAACCAAATCGCTAATGGAAATCTCTATTACTGGCGTGCCGATGTACAATCTACCTGAATCACCTGAGTCGCGGCACATAAAAGGGCGCGGTAACGGATATGTGCTGACTTTCGGTAATAAGAAAATCTATCTTTCAGGGGATACTTCGGGTGTTCCCGAAATGCGTTCGCTGAAAGACATTGATGTAGCCTTCGTCTGCATGAACCTCCCCTACACGATGAATATTGAGGAAGCCTCACAGGCTGTACTTGATTTTAAACCAAAAGTGATTTACCCCTACCATTATCGCGGACAAAACGGCCTAAGCGATACAGAAGCATTCAAGAAATTAGTGAATGATAAAAATAAGAACATTGACGTGCGGTTGCGGAATTGGTATGCGGAATAGTCATGCAAAGCAGGATCTAACCACGCTTGCAATTTTTGGTTTCACCTGACAGAACAAATTTAAATTGCGCTGTAACGTTTGGGCACTCTTCGGCGTCTACTGTTGAAACCGCTTCCTTATGTTTCAGAATTATCTTAAACTCGCCTTCAGAAACCTGTCGAGGCAGAAGGTATTTTCTTTTATCAATATCACCGGACTTGCGATCGGGCTGGCGAGCAGCCTCATCATTCTATTATGGGTACAGGATGAAATGAGCTTTGACCGCTTTCATCAAAAAGCAACCCGAACGTATCGATTAACGGCAGAGGCAGGGGACCTACAAGTGGCTATAACTCCTGCCCCCATGGCGCCTTCCCTTAAGGAAGCGCTACCAGAAATCGAACACATCGCCAGACTTTGGCCCAGTACCCGTGCAATGATGCAGGCAGGTGACCTCAAATTTGGGGAGAAAAAAGGTTTCTATACAGAACCCTCTTTCTTTGAAGTGTTCGACTTCAAACTCCTTAAAGGCGACACAAAAACCGCACTTGCACAACCAAATGGTGTAATCCTTTCCGAAGCACTTGCCAAAAAATATTTTGGTACTGTTGATGTCCTGGGAAAGTCGCTACGTAAAGACAACCAGGATGATTTCACGGTGACAGGAATTTTAGCGCTGCAACCGGGAAATTCCCATCTTCAAATCGATTTTTTATTGCCGTGGTCCTACGTTGCCACCCGCGAACGAAATATTAAAGACAACATCTGGGACAACTTTGATTTCTATTCGTATATCACTTTCGCTCAATCAAGGGATCATGAAACCGTCTCCGCAGTTGAAAAAAAGATCAATAACATATACTGCGACCATGAAAAAGAACTTAACGTTCAATTCCACCTACAGCCCCTTACCGATATCCACCTGCATTCACATTTTATGGCGGACGTAGCCGGACACGGTAACTTTCAGTATGTAACCGTTCTC
>JBDSIM010000233.1:0-56251 GCA_039917935.1 Cyclobacteriaceae bacterium
CGCGGCGCATGGCAGGAATGGGACATCGACCAAATCGAAATGGCGGTACCATTGAGTCCGGATGAATTGATGCGCAAACGAAGGGCTGTCTTCAAACACCAGTCTCAAAAAGACAGCGCTATGTTCCCTGGCAGTGACAAACGCGAATTCTGGATGCGCGCCGAAGACAGAAATCACGCTACCGCTGACGCTTACAATAAACTTGGCTTAGCAGAATATGAAGCTATGGAAGCGTTTGTGAGGTATGTGTTTTAGGTGTTGGCTTTTGGGTGGTGGGTTAGGCAGAAATCCAATGACAAAAAGATCGCAAAGAAAGGCACTGAGTTTCACAAAGAAATTTTTTGATGCCTGTAATGTCGCGCGTGTCGACAACACAATATGCATTCAGTCGGTTTGCCAATGGCCAACAACCTTACTCACAACGCTCCCGCATTTCCTCCTGTGTCATTTCCTGTTTTTCAACTGCCAACCGAAACTGTTCACATGCTTTTGTTTTTTCACCGCTTGCCAGATAGGCTTCCCCTAGATAAAAATGTAATCGCTCAATAAAAAGATCCATACTCAGTGCCTGTGTCAACATTTGAATTGCATTCTGGGCCTCCCCTTTTCGAAGATAATAAATTCCCTTGTTGCGGTATGCCCATGCGTTGTAGGGGTCGAGAACTATACTTTCATTGATATCAGTCAAACCTTTATCCATCTCGCCCTTTAGTAGCTGGATGTAACCGCGGTTATTTAGGAGGTAAGGATCATTTTTTTTCAGGGCAAGCCCTTTATTGATTTGGCGCATAGCCTCATCGTAATTTCCAAGGGCTGTTTCTAACAGGGCCATGGTGTTGTATGCATTTGGCTCGCGGGGATTAATTGTCAGCGCATGGTTGAGTCGGGATCGGGCAGAATCAAAACTTTTTTGATAATAATAAATTGTACCCAGGTTAACCATTATTTCGGCGTTGTCAGGATCTTTTTTCAGTGCTGAGAGAAAAGAATCAACCGCTTTCGCAAAGTTTCTCATTTGCGTATAAACCAGGCCCCGTGAAAAATGTAAAACCGTAGTATCAGGTTTCTTCTCCGCCACTCTATCCAGATCTTCAAGAGCACGGTAATATTGTTTTATTTCAAAGTAGGTGTTCGCGCGATTCAAGTAGGCATCCGTATATCCGGCCCTGCATTCCAGGGCATGGTCATAACTGTTCAGGGCCTGTTCATAATTTTCCTCGCGATAATACACCGATCCCAAATTGTTCCACGCATCCGCAAAACAAGAATCAAGATTCAGGGCAGCCCGATACAATTCAATGGCCAGCTGACCATTACCCTTCTGTACCTCCTCATTCCCACGCAACAGAAATCTTTGCACACGTGTCTCCGTGCTCTCGCTGCATCCTGAAAGAATTATGTACGTAAGTACAACGACGCCCCTAAACATTTCTTATCTTTAATTATAACCTAATACCCTGGCTTTTGGCTTACGCTTTAAGCTTTGAGCTTTTATGACCAGCGAAGCTAAACAAGAAGTGGCAAGATTGCTTCTGGCCGGCGAAAAAACCAGTGCCATTCAATACCTGAGCGATACCTACACTATCTCTCTGCAGGATGCAAAATTACTTGTGGAAACCCTGGAAGCGGAAATGTCCACGAGCTCAATAGTTTCAGCCAATCCAATAATTAAATCAAGTACCGCCCTGGATGGAAAACTAAAGGGTGAGATCATCCTTCTGCTAAAAACTAAAGGGAAAATTGAGGCTATTAAATATGTCAAAAAGACGCTGAATATTCCATTAAAGGAAGCCTTGATGATGGTCGGGGAGGTTGCCAGGGAAACCAACCCGAACTATGCAGCCGATAATGCACGTGGTTGTCTTCGGGGAGTCTCCAAAGGATTGGGTATTTTCTTCGGATTTGTCGCCCTTTTATTTGTGGGCAGTGCTGGCGTCATCTTTTACTCCCAAACGCAATCTATCGGAAATAGTGATCTTGTTACCGGGCAAGTAGCGGAAATGCGTCATATCGAGGAAGGTGGGAGTGCTCCTGTTATTCAGTTCGAATGGAAAGGAATGAAGCGAACTTACCTTTCAAACACCTACTCCTCCCCCCTGCGTATACCATTGGTCAAACCGTTTCTTTATATGTTAACCGGAAAGAACCGGAGGATATTCTGATCGATAATTTTTCTGAGAGGTACGCCTTATTAGTCGGTTTAGGGGTGATAGGGGCCGTTTTGGGCATCATTTCAATCGTATTCTTATCTTTTGGAAGACCAAAATTTTGATAATTCACTCGATTTTGAGTTATTTGCACCCAGAATAACCATGCACATAGTACTCAACATAACTTTTCACCACCTCCATCATGCTAATCACACGATGCGCGGCACGGTTATGTCTTGAGTTTTAGAATAGTTTAAAATTTCAGGAGGCTTGTCACGATGTGTCAAGCCTCTTTGTTTTAATAGATCTTACATTTATGGAAATACTACTTCGAATCGCCATTCAAAAATCAGGACGTCTTCAGGAAGGTTCGCTGGAACTGCTTAGAGAAAGTGGATTGTCATTCAGCAATGGCAAAGATCAACTCAAAACCCAGGCTAGTAATTTTCCGGTGGAGGTCCTTTTTCTCAGGGATGATGACATTCCTCAATATGTGGAAGACAAAGTAGCCGACGTCGGTATCGTGGGAGAGAATATTTTTACTGAGAAACAAAAATCAAATCGGCTTGTCAAGCGCCTTGATTTTGCCAAATGCCGTTTATCCATTGCCGTGCCCCGTTCAGAAAATTACACGGGTATTAAATCGTTACAAGGGAAAAACATTGCAACATCGTATCCTAATATCGTAAAAGCATTTCTGACCAAGCATCAGGTTCAGGCAGGCATTCATGAAATCAGTGGCTCGGTGGAAATCGCGCCCGGGATAGGGTTAGCGGATGCTATTTGCGATATCGTGAGCACCGGCAGCACTTTGCTCAGCAATGGACTTAAAGAAGTTGACATTGTCATGCGATCGGAAGCTGTTGTCATTTCGAGCATCGACCTGATACCAGAAAAGCAATTAATACTGGATAAGTTACTGTTCAGAATTGGTGCCGTCCAAAAAGCAAAGAACAGCAAATACATTCTGTTGAATTGTCCTAATGAAGCCATTGATAAGATCACCTCTGTAATTCCTGGAATGAAAAGTCCTACGATCATTCCCTTAGCCCGTGAGGGATGGAGTTCCCTTCATTCTGTGGTTGATGAAAATGACTTTTGGGAACTGATCGATCAGCTGCGCTCATTTGGTGCGGAGGGAATTCTCGTAGTGCCCATAGAAAAAATGATTATTTAAAATAGTAATGTTCTATTGAATACCATGAACGTTTACAATAATCCTGCAAAGGAAACCTGGAAGCAACTTACCCAACGCCCGCAGCTGGAATTGGGGTTTTTAGAAAGTTCCGTGCGAAATATTCTAAACCGAGTGAAAAAATCCGGTGATCAGGCCATTCGCGAACTTACGTTGCAATTTGATAAAGTTGAGGTAGGCGATCTACGGGTGACCAGGGAGGAGATGGAAGAAGCAGAAAACAAATTATCAAAAGATCTAAAAGAAGCTATCAGGAAAGCAGCGGATAACATTACAACCTTCCACAGTGCTCAACGCCGTGATGTCGAAGTAATAGAGACCATGCCTGGGGTAAAATGCTGGCGAAAGGCGGTGGCAATATCAAAGGTGGGAATCTATATTCCAGGAGGCTCGGCTCCGTTGTTCTCCACTGTATTGATGCTGGGTATCCCCGCAAAACTCGCCGGGTGCAAAGAAATTATTCTGTGTACACCGCCGGATAAAAATGGCAAAATCAATGATGCCATTCTTTTTACGGCTTCATTGGTGGGCATTACGAAAATCTTCAAAGTCGGAGGAGCACAGGCAATCGGAGCACTTACTTATGGAACTGAAACCATCCCCAATGTGTACAAAATATTTGGCCCGGGGAATCAATATGTCACGAAGGCGAAACAGCTTATCACGGAAGAGGGCGTGGCTATCGATATGCCTGCGGGGCCCTCAGAGGTTTTGATTCTGGCAGATGACTCCTGTAATCCTGCTTTTGTAGCTGCTGATTTGTTATCACAGGCGGAGCATGGAGAAGATAGTCAGGTAATGCTGGTGTTGATGGATGAGTCGAGGTTGAAAGTCATTGAAGAAGAAATAGACCGGCAACTGAAGGAACTCCCGCGAAAATCGATTGCCGAACGATCACTGACCAACAGCAGAGTCATCATTTTCCCAGGTACTGAAACTGCCATTGAGTTTATCAACGATTATGCCCCAGAACATTTTATCATCAACACAAAAAATGCTGAGGCTATCGCTGAAAAAATCACAAACGCGGGGTCAGTGTTTATCGGAAATTTTTCACCGGAAGCGATTGGAGACTATGCCTCGGGAACGAACCACACGCTCCCGACAAACGGATATGCAAAAGCCTACGCGGGGGTATCGTTGGAAAGTTTTTTGAAATACATCACTTTTCAGCAACTATCTGAAGTGGGTATTAAATCGCTAGGACCTTTCGTCGAGAAAATGGCAGAGGCGGAAGCGTTAACAGGACATAAGAGGGCGGTCAGTATCAGGCTTGAGAGTTTAACTTAATTACACGGCCATGTGCGCAAGAAAAAATACGTTCATCGATATCCATACGCTGGTAAGGAAAAATATCATTTCCATGAAACCTTATTCATCCGCACGTGATGATTTTAAAGGAAGCGCGGAAATTTTTCTAGACGCCAATGAAAACCCCTACCCTTCTCCTTACAACCGGTATCCGGACCCCTTGCAATGGAAAGTAAAAGAAAAGCTGGCAGAAATAAAAGGTATTAAGCCGGGTCAGATTTTTTTGGGAAATGGGAGCGATGAGCCCATCGACCTTATTATACGGGCGTTCTGCGAACCGCATCAGGATTCAATATTGATCACAGAACCGACGTATGGAATGTACAAAGTTTGTGCTGAAGTGAATGCAGTAAATGTTCAACAAGCCCTGCTGACGCCGGAATTCGATCTCGACCTGGAGGCATTTCCCAATACGTTTGATTCTACAACGAAGGTTATCTTTTTATGTAGTCCCAATAATCCCACAGGGAACCTTCTAAAACGTGAAACAATAATAGAAGTACTGAAAAGATTCTATGGTCTGGTGGTCATTGACGAGGCTTACATTGATTTTTCCAGGAGTAAAAGTTTTATTCAACAATTAAAGAAATACTCTAACCTGGTAGTGCTTCAAACTTTTTCAAAAGCGTGGGGTCTGGCCGGATTAAGGTTAGGAATGTGTTTTGCATCAGAAGATATCATTTCAATACTGAACAAAATAAAATATCCATACAACGTGAATGGCCGGACACAAGAGCTGGCACTGGATGCCCTGGAGAATGCCTACCGCAAGGATATTTGGGTCGATGAAATTCTGAAAGAACGTGAGGCACTGATTAAAGCCTTACGGGGACTTCCAATAGTGGAAAAAATATTTCCAACAGATGCTAATTTTATTTTGGTAAGGGTAAAGGATGCGACCGGCACCTATCAATATCTGATGAACCAGGGGATAATTGTCCGCGACCGGTCCAAAGTAAATTTATGTTACAATAGCATTCGCATTACGGTGGGAACACCGGAAGAAAATAAAAAGTTAATTGAAGCGCTAAGACTTTTATGAAGAAAGTATTATTTATCGATCGCGATGGCACACTGATTATCGAGCCACCCGATGAGCAAATCGACAGTCTGGAGAAACTCGAATATTATCCGGGCGTTTTTAGCTGGCTTGGCCGAATCGCACGCGATGGGATTTATGAGCTCGTCATGGTTACGAACCAGGATGGGTTGGGCACTGACCGATTTCCGGAAAATACTTTCTGGCCCGCGCACAAAAAAATGATGAAGGGTTTTGAAAACGAAGGAATTAAATTTGCGCAAATCTGCATTGATCGGTCGTTTCCAAACGATAACCTGCCAACCCGCAAGCCGGGCATCGGAATGTTGACTGGGTTTTTAAACGGCGGATACGACATAAAAAACTCCTTTGTCATTGGAGATCGTATCACAGATATTCAGCTTGCCAAAAACCTGGGCGCCCAGGGCATCCTTATCAATGATGGAACCCTTCAGCCAAAAGTAAGAGAGATTGATCTGGAAACTGCTTGTTCCCTGATCACTACAAGCTGGGAAGATATTTACAAATTCATATCCTCACCAGCGCGATCGGCCACTGTTCAGCGCAAAACAAAAGAAACGGATATACATGTTGGGCTCAACCTGGATGGTCAGGGAAAATCTCAAATCAAAACCGGTTTAGGGTTCTTTGATCACATGCTCGATCAGTTATCCAAACATGGAAATATTGATCTGACTCTCAGCGTGAAAGGCGACCTCCATATTGATGAACACCACACCATCGAAGATACGGCACTGGCGCTTGGCGAAGCTTTTTCCAAAGCACTGGGCGATAAACGAGGCATCGAACGATACGGGTTTTGTTTGCCAATGGATGACTGCCTGGCCCAGGTAGCCATTGACTTTGGCGGAAGACCCTGGCTGGTTTGGGAGACGGAATTTAAACGTGAAAAAATCGGTGAAATGCCAACAGAAATGTTTTATCATTTTTTTAAATCATTTACCGACACTTCAAAAAGTAACTTGAATATCAAAGCGGAGGGCGCGAATGAACACCATAAGATAGAGGCCATCTTTAAAGCGTTTGCAAAGGCGATTAAGATGGCTTTGAAAAGGGAAGGAAATCAGTTGCCAACAACAAAGGGCGTTTTATAATTCATCGTCCCAGCAGTGCCTCATGCGCCTCGCGGGGACGAATACACAACCTAATAATCATAAAATGAGTCTTGTCATCATAAAATATAATGCCGGGAACATCCAATCGGTCTCCTTTGCACTGGACCGATTAGGAATTAATTATACCATCACGGATGAAAGAGAAGAAATTCAGAAAGCTGATAAAGTTATTTTTCCAGGTGTTGGGGAAGCCAGCACAACCATGGCATATTTGAAAAATAAAAACCTTGACAAGGTCATTAGTAATTTAAAACAACCTGTACTTGGCATTTGCCTCGGTATGCAGTTGATGTGCAGAAATTCGGAAGAAAATGACACCGTTTGCCTTGGCATCTTTGAAGAGTCAGTAATCAGGTTTATTCCCCAGGCAGACATGAAAGTACCACACATGGGTTGGAATCAACTAGCTCTGAAAGAGAGCTGGCTGGATAGCAGACTTGAAAATGAACATGCTTATTTTGTTCATAGCTATTATGTGCCCGTAAATAAATATACTTCGGCTACCACTGAATATATCAATCCATTCAGCGCTGCGATGCAACGCGATAATTTTTATGCTGTACAATTCCATCCGGAAAAATCAGCCAAGGCAGGCGAATTAGTACTAAAAAGTTTCTTAAGGTTATGAGAATTATTCCGGCCATAGATATAATCGACGGAAAATGTGTTCGCCTTACGCAAGGTGACTTTGCGCAAAAGAAAATTTATAATGACAATCCCCTGGAGATTGCCAAAAAATTTGAAGATGCAGGTTTGAAGTACCTGCATTTAGTGGACCTCGATGGGGCCCGCGCAGGTAGGGTAATTAACTGGAAGGTTATTGAATCGATCACGGGTAACACCAGTCTGAAAGTGGATTTTGGGGGCGGCATTAAAACAGAAGATGAAATTAACCGGTTATTGAAAGCAGGCGTGCAGCAGATAAACCTGGGAAGTATCGCGGTCAGGGACCGCGATTTGGTCTATCATTGGCTTGAGTTGTTCGGACCAGAGAAAATCATTTTGAGTGCGGATGTGAAGGGGGAATTTATTGCCATTGCTGGATGGCAGCAAAATTCAAACATTTCCATCAGCGATTTTTTAAAAGATTATTTGCAACAGGGTATTCAGTATGTAACCTGTACAGATATCAGTACTGATGGGATGTTACAAGGTCCCAACGTAACGTTGTATACTAAAATATTAAAAGGATTCCCTTCGATAAAATTAATTGCCTCAGGAGGCGTCAGCAACACGCAAGATCTTGAAAACCTGAAAAAGATTCGTGTGGATGGCGTAATTGTAGGAAAGGCGATCTATGAAGGGCATATTGATTTGGTTACCCTGACGGCGAGAAGCAGTAAGCAGTAAGGAGTAAGGACAGTAAGTCAAAACGAGGAAATAATTTGAAAGAATAATAATGTATGTCAAAAACAGAGGTGGGATGCCGGACAGCATTGTGGGGACGCCTCATTATGCGTTCAAAGTTCTTGTGAAATCAACAAATGAAAGATCCATACGAAGACACATGATTTCAGTCGATACAACAACATGAACACTTTAACACTTTAAGTCAATAAATGCTTAGCAAACGAATCATTCCCTGCCTCGATATCAAAGACGGCCGAACGGTGAAAGGTATTAATTTTATTAATATCAGGGATGCAGGAGATCCTGTCGCGTTAGCGGCTTCGTACGCGGAACAAGGAGCTGATGAGCTGGTCTTTTTGGATATCTCGGCTACCAATGAGGAGCGGAAGACTTTTGCCTCACTGGTAAAGGATATTGCCAGACATATTAACATTCCATTTACCGTAGGTGGTGGCATCGGCAGCGTGGCTGATGTAGCACCTTTACTGGAAGCAGGTGCAGACAAAGTCAGTATCAACTCGGCGGCGGTGAAAAATCCTAACCTCATTGATGAACTGGCCAAAGCCTTTGGATCGCAATGTATCGTCCTGGCTATTGATGCAAGAAAAGTAGTGAATGAATGGATCGTTCATACACACGGAGGGAAACAGCCCACAGAAAAAAAATTATTTTCTTGGGCAAAGGAAGGTCAATCGCGCGGTGCGGGAGAAATTCTTTTTACGAGTATGGACCACGATGGCACTAAAAAAGGCTTTGCCATTGATGCTCTAAAAAAACTTCATGATATGTTATCCATTCCTGTAATCGCTTCAGGCGGCGCAGGTGATGCAGGTCATTTTATGGAAGTTTTTATTCTCGGAAAAGCGGATGCGGCACTTGCCGCCAGTATCTTTCACTTCGGTGAAGTAAAAATTCCGGATCTTAAATTATTTTTGAAGGAAAGAAATATTGAAATCAGACTGTAGCCGGGTGGAGAATCTAACGCAAGTCGTGAGACAAGTACCTACTTCTGCGTTTAGACACCTCTGATCCAAGACTGAGATGCACAAACATCAAGGCCGTCCAGATCATATGGATGCATTGAAATCCTTAATCCCATAAATTGTTTGCGCAATTTTTTAAGACATATTTGAACCCAAAGACATGATTAACGCTAAATCCATAAACTTCTCAAAATTAAACGGACTCGTTCCCTGTGTTGTTCAGGATGCTGATACGAATATTGTGCTCATGCTTGGTTTTATGAACGAAGAAGCATTTAATAAAACTATTCTTGAAAAGAAGGTAACTTTCTTCAGCCGTAGTAAACAACGCTTGTGGACCAAAGGTGAAACCTCTGGTAATACATTTAACCTGGCTGATATCCTCATTGATTGCGATGACGACACCTTACTGATAAAAGTAAACCCGACAGGCCCCGCATGCCATACTGGCGCGGATACATGTTTTAACGAGAAAAATGAGACCTGGAGTTTATCGTCACTGGAGCAGGTAATTGAGGACCGCAAAAAACATCCCGAAAAAGGTTCCTATACAACCTCTCTATTTGAATCTGGCATGAATAAGGTTGCCCAGAAAGTTGGAGAAGAGGCTATCGAATTGATCATTGAGGCAAAAGATAATAACAAAGACCTTTTCTTAAATGAGGCTGCAGACTTAATGTATCATTACATCGTTTTGTTACAAGCAAAAGGGCATTCGCTGGAGGAGGTCATAGGCGTATTGAAAAGTCGACATAAAAAATAGATGCTGGCCTTCGCCTGCTTGCTCAGATGAAGCGGTTCTTTGAACCTAAATCACCTACTCATTTCTATGCATCGCTACGTCAGGCTCTGTGGGGAAAATCTTTAGATAGGATAACCGGTACGTAATGGTTTTACGCCTTTCAATTCTGGAATATTCTGCCTCCAGCAGACCGTCAGACTCGATCATCGAGAAAGATATCCTTTCACCTTCTGGTTCAATATGGGTATAGATGTAACCCGAACCCCGGGCAACGATGTCAAGCTCACCCATAATGGGAAAATGATTGGCCTTTCGGTAACTCAATGATACTTCAATAAAATCCCTCCCTGACGTCGGCCAGTCCTTCATAATCGCGACTTTGGCATAGTTATCTTCCCTGGCAACGATCCTGATCCGTTCAGCTTTTGATAGGAATTTTTTATTGCGTTTGGTAATGACACAGGAAACAGAATAAATCCCTTCAATCGGGTAACCAAATGATTTTCCAAAATATCGTTTCATGACATTTTCAAGATCCACTTCTTCATAGACGGCCTTTTTCATTTTTGCTGTGGACTGGGCTGAAACCAAAAACGACATGAGCACCAAGAAAATTAATACGCTAATCCGGACCATACATCATGTATTAAAAATGAATATCCTCATATAGACCACCGGTACTTGTTCGGCACGAAAGTTTTCCCTTGAGAGCTTCGGGTTTGAACAAAGATTTTCCTAACAACATCCTGACGCATTCCTGAATTCCTTCTGTGATGGAGGGATGAGGATGGACACATTCAGCCAACTCCTCAATGCCTTTATCCATGGAAATCAAAAGGGCCACCGCCTGCATGGCACTTGATGCGTGGTTACCGATTATCTTCAAACCCAACACTTTCATTTGAGTATCATTCGTCACCAAAAGTTTAATGAACCCTTGTGTATTCCGTTTCGCGATAGCCCGCGGTATACAGCTATAATCCAGCGTTACCACTCGATAGTCGATGCCTTTCTCCCGGGCGCTGACTTCGTTTAACCCTACCCCCGCGACCTCCGGATTGAGAAACATAATGGTACTGATATTTTCGTACACAAGCTTGCGGATGGGATTTCCAAAAATTTTTTCTACCGCATAACGTCCTTCTAATTCCCCGACATTCACCAGGGAAATATCTGCGGTAATATCACCTACAGCATAAATATTGCCAATATTAGTTTGCGTATCCTTATCCTCTATTCCACGTTTCGTAATATTGATCGAAAGGCTTTCATCCCACAAGTTTTCATAATTTGGCGTTCTGCCAACAGCCACAAGTGCTTTCTCAACATTGAATCCAGCTTTCGTTCCATCCGTGTACTCAAGTTCATATTGAACCCGACCATTCAGGATCTCCATATGGATAAGTTTAGAATTTCGGTGAATGAGAATGCCGTTGTTCTCCATATTCCGCTCAATGACTCTCACTACATCATCATCTTCAAAGGGAAGGATCCGGTCGCCTTTATCAATCAGATTAACTTTTGTTTTACCAAATCCTGAAAATATCGTAGCGTATTCACAACCAATCACCCCGGCTCCTACAATTACCATGCTTTCGGGAAAGTCCTCCATGCTTTCAATCCCATCGCTGGTCATAATCGTTTTTTCATCAATAGGCAATTCAGGCAAATACCGCGGCCGGCTTCCAGTGGCGAGAATGATATGTCCTCCCCAAACCACTTCTTTTCCGGAAGGAGAAGAGATCTCAATTTCATTCTCACCCTTCAGGCAGGCTAGTCCTTTTTTAAAAGTCAAAAGGTGTGCATGGCGTGAGTCGTGCATCTGAAGCATGTGGTCTTCCAACATTTCTTTGCGCTCATCAATGGCATTTAATACCTCTTGTTTAATTTCACGGTAACTGATATCCGGAACCTCAATATTAAACTTCTTCAGGTTTTTTCTGAACGCGGCAACATCTCTGGATAATTCCCACCATGTTTTAGATGATAGTGCTCCATTGGTAACCCCGGCACCTCCCACCAGATCTTTCTCAATCAGCAAAGTTCTTTTTTTAAAATCGAGAGCACGCATCGCGGCTGCGTAACCGGAAGGGCCTGCGCCAATTACTACCAGGTCAAATTTTTCCATAAAAGCCAAAGAAAACAGGGGTTCTAGTTACTATTTACGATTTTTTTAAACCTATTTCAAATAGGTCCAGGTATTTTAAGGACGTAAATTTTAAACCTGATCGGTACCATGTTTTCCCTTATTCATTCAAGCAAGTAGAATCGCTAAAACTCAATTATAGAAGGGACTTTTACCCGCAAGTTACTAGCTTTGACGTTTGCAGGAGCCTTTGTATGAGGCTATCCCGCATTCCGAAACTAGTTTACGGTTATTGATTATGGAAGATATCCTGGCCCTGGATCAAAAAATATTTCTGGAAATGAATAGCTACCACAATCCATGGCTTGACCAGATCATGATGTTCCTGAGCAGCACCACGGGGTGGATACCGCTCTATCTCATTCTCTTTTATCTACTATTAAAAAATTACCGGAAACAAACCTGGCTTGTATTGCTGGCCATTACCCTGACAGTTTTTTTTGCAGATCAAATCACAAGCAGTGTAATGAAACCCTTTTTTGCCAGGTTGCGCCCCTCGCATGAGCCCAGCCTGCAAGGTTTGGTATACCTTGTCAATGACTATAGAGGAGGTAGTTATGGTTTTGCCTCCAGTCATGCAGCCAACACTTTTGGTATTGCCACGCTGATGTGGCTCCTGCTAAAAAATTACAGACCCTGGACTGCGCTGTTGTTTTTATGGGCTGGTTTTGTTGGATATACCCGAATTTATCTTGGCGTCCATTACCCCGGAGACATTGTCGCGGGTCAATGTGTTGGATTAATGTGTGCTTTGGCAACCTATAGCGGGTTTACAAGGGCCAAAAATTACCTGGATGATCGGACCCTGTTAAGGTCGGGCTAGTAATATTTTTCCGATGTATTTTCCGATAATATCAAACTCAAGATTTACCATACTTCCTATTTTCAGCTGATGAAAATTCGTGTTGTCAAAAGTGTAGGGAATAATCGCCACGGTAAACCCATTGTTCCGTGAATTGAAACAGGTCAGGCTGACACCATTTACCGCTATCGATCCTTTTTCAACGGTGATGTTTCCATGGGATGGATCATACTCGAAATCAAATAACCAACTACCGCCCACATTTTTTATGGACGTCACTTTTGCGGTCTGGTCTACATGCCCCTGAACAATGTGGCCGTCAAATCTTCCATTGTTTAACATACATCGCTCAAGGTTGATCCAGTCTCCCCCAACAAGATTTCCGAGACTCGAAATTTTTAAAGTCTCCTCAATCGCCGTGACCCAATACATGCCGTCTTCTTTTTTTGTTACGGTAAGGCAGACGCCATTATGGGATACGCTTTGATCCGGTTTCAATTGATCACTGATCCCGCTTTTAATGAGAAAATCTGTGTTGGTTCCGGACCTTTCCGCTCTCATCACCTCTCCCATTGATTCAATTATACCTGTAAACATCCCTTAAATTAGGCCAAAAAACGCTTAAAATAAAATTTATGGTTTATATTATAAACTAGTTTACATTTGTGAGTGCAGCGGAAATAACGCTTGAATAATAATATTTTGAAATTTAATAGTGCCTGGGAAAACGGGCAGGAAGAGGGCTTTAACATAAGGTTTTACAATAAATATTCACCAAATGAAACAGGAATCAGAAACCCTAAGTGCCCAACAAAGCCTCAATATTATTGCAGAAATGATCCTGCAGGCTAAAGGGAAAATACAACGGAACAACTTCTTCTTTCTCTTTTGGGGCTGGGTAATCGTCGCAGCCAATATCGGGATGTATACGCTTACACAACTACACTATGGCAGGCCCTATGTTGTATGGTTGATAACCATCCCTGCATGGATTTACACTTTGTACAAAGTCTTCACTAACGAAAAAAGAAAAGCTTCGACTTCTCATTTTGACCGGATCAGCGGCTGGCTCTGGATGTGTTATGGAATATCCATTTTTGCCCTTGTATTTTTTGGATTTAAGATCAACTATCAGCTTAATCCAGTCATTTTAATCATCAGTGCTATTCCAACCATTGTCTCAGGCGTTATACTAAATTTTAAACCACTGATCGTGGGAGGCGCCACATTCTGGATCTTCAGCATAGTTTGTTTTCTGGTTTCTATGGAAACACAACCCCTCATTGGTGCCATTGCCATTCTGTGCGGATACCTGATTCCGGGTTATCTGTTAAAAGCTAAAGAATGACCCGAAACAATGTTTAAGGACCTCGACCCTTTGTTGCATTCTCAGCTCCGGCTGGCTGTCATGTCTTTATTGATAAGTGTGGATTCCGCTGATTTTACTTTTATCAAAGAAAAAACACACAGTACCGCAGGAAATTTAAGTGTACAAATCGACAAACTTTCAGAGGCAGAATACATCAGCGTAGAAAAATCTTTTAAAGGAAAAAAACCTTTAACCACTTGCAGGATCACAAAAAAAGGAATTAAAGCATTTGAAGATTACGTCATCATCTTAAAACAATACATCAATAAATAGCATAAAACATTCCCGAAAGTCATCGGGAGACTACTGTAAAAGAAATATTAAACGTCAAACATCTATAAAAATTTACTGATCATCGTCTTCATGCTCGCCGGAACATTCACTGGCAGGTTACTCGCGTCCTGGTGAACCTAAAAATTATACCGTCGACGAACATATTGAGCCGAAACTTGATGGTACCGTGTTATTGATTGAAGGCGTTGGCAAAGCCATGGACGCGGCGAGCGGAAAAGAGTCAGTAGTACACCATGCCCTGGCCATCCTTTCATATGATCAACCTTCTGGTCAGTATAAGTTCAAAAGTTATCTGCGGGATGGTAGGTCGACTGATGCATGGTTCACCGTATTGGGTGACAACCAATATCAATGGGGCTTTGATATACCAAGGAGCAAAATTCGGTACAACATCACCATCGATTCTGGTAAAAAAACATGGAAAGAAGTGGGCGAATTTTTGCACGGACCTAACTGGAGAAAATTTTTTGAAATGAATCTTGTTAAAGTTGATTAGTATTGAAAACTTCAAGGTTTAAAGTTTTTGAAGTTCAAAGTACCCTAAAGTTCTAGCACGGATTACAACTTCGATCAAAATCACGGAACCCCGGAGGGGTTAAAAATTTTGTAACACCCGGTTTCAACCGGGGGTCCTAGGCAGACTGAAAATGTGTGCCATAGAAACCCTCGATCGCGGCTTCACATTATTTGGCACACGATCACTAAACCTTAATCTAGAGTAAAGTTTACGTACAGAACGCCAGACATCAATATTTTTACCGGACAGCAGTAGATTCAAAAGTGGAAATTCGAAGTTCGATGTTCAAGGTTCAAAATTTAAAGCCAGGATTATCAAAAGATTTTCTTGGAAAAATCCCGTAGGGATGACCATATGGTAGCCCGGGGTTCCAACCATGCGAAAGCAAAAGTTTAAGATTCAATGTGAATCAATGTTTAAATTCAAATTGGAAATGAAGGCTTCAACAGAAAGAAAAATAATCAGCTGACTCCATATAATTTTGAGCATACCCGTTATTGGGTACATTTATGGTCCTGTTGCTTTAATACCGGAAGCTGTTTTTATGGTTAGGTTCGTATTATTTCCCCTTGTTATCCTCTCTGGATTGTGGATGTGGAAAGGGGCCGTCTTTAAACGGTTTATTTTACGATCCTGAACAAACGGCACCCGCTTTTTTAATGCAAGTTTGTATATTTCAGAATGGAGTTTGGGAAAATTATTACAGATGATCTATCAACAGTTGATTTTATTCTACCGCCAGATAAAGATGACACATCCCGCATTTTAACAAGTCAGCCAAAAACTATAAAGCCTTCGGTGTTTGTGGGATGCGCGAAATGGGGGCGTAAAGACTGGATCGGAAAAATATTTCCAAAGGGCACAAGAGAAGTAGACTTCCTGCCACTGTATGCCAAACACTTCAACAGTATTGAATTGAATGCAACTTTCTATAAAATTCCATCTTTTAAGCAGACACAGGAGTGGAAAAAGAAAGTCGGAAAGAACTTTTTGTTTATTCCGAAAATTTCCAACAGCATCTCCCATATTCACCGGTTGAAAGATACTTCCGAAAGGATGGACCGTTTTCTCGAGGGCATATCAGGATTTGGAGAAAACCTGGGGCCGGTATTCTTAATGCCTCATCCCGGTATGGGACCGAAAAATATCGATAGAATTGAGGCCTTCATTCAGTCCCTGCCAAAAGAAATAAAACTGTTCGTTGAACTGCGACACCCTGAATGGTTTGAATCTCCATCTGCCTTTAACGAGGTTTTTAGTATGCTGGAAAGAACCCATACTGGCGCGGTCATAACGGATACCGCGGGGAAAAGAGACTGTGTGCATATGCGCCTGACAACACCGGAAGCTTTCATCCGTTTTGTCGGCAATGATCTTCACCCAACTGATTATACAAGAGTGGATAGCTGGATTCAACGCATTAAAAGTTGGATGGATTACGGATTACAACGGGTGTTTTTTTTCATGCATCAAACAGAGGAAGTTCACTCTCCTGAAATGGCGCGTTACGCCATTCAACAATTGAATAAATATTGTGGTACCAATATACCCGATCCAATTTTTGTTGAACAGGATAAAACCTTATCGAACACGAACTATATCGCTCCCGGAATTACTTTTCGGGATTGGCCGAGCGAATTGTAGACAACAATCTCCTGCACACCGGGTGGGATCTGTATGGCCCGTGTGGATTGTGATAAATACCCTGATCCATAGTAGAACTCCACAATTTTCTTTTTGCCGTCCATAAATATAAGCTCAGCTTTAACATCCATTGGTTCGGGAACAAACTCAGTAATAATGGATGCCTTTGGGTTGATAAGAATCTTAAGTGAATCGCGGTTTTGTGAAGCAATAAAAATGGTTTCTGCTATGCCGCGGAGCTTAACGAGGGCTTTTGCATCACCGGGTACATAAAAGCCTGACTCAGCGGAACCTTTGGGTATAAAACCCCCATTACCATCCCCCAGCAAAACCAATCCTGTAAAAGCATCATATCTACCGGAAAAAACTTCATTTCCATAATCATTTCCAACCATGATAACGTCCAGGTTGCCATCCTCATTGACATCATGGGTTACCATTCCATTTACGGGGGCAACCTGTGATACCTGTGGAAGTGTATGAAGTCTAAACCTATTTCCACCCAGATTCTCAATATAGCTGTTAGCCATTCGGTTGGCTTCCAGCAGCAAGGCATCCTGCAGGTCTTCTGTCGTCAGCAAATCCTCCATCGTAGCCGTTCCGTATTGGCGGTAACGGGAATATTTATTCCTGAATTTTGGACTCTGTGCGTTCAATTCATCCCAGAAATGAACTGGGTACAATTTCTTCTGGTCAGAAGTTAAGCTCTCCCGCATATAACACGCCATGATAGCATCCATACTTTCGTTTCCATCGAAGTCTTTCGCATAAACTTTCAGGGGAAATTCTGATGTCACCTGGTAATTGTTGTTAAGTCCCAGGTTCCCTATTACATAATCCATATCTCCGTCTTCATCAAAGTCACCAGAAGTTATGCTGTTCCACCATCCTATTTGTTGATCGACATCTGTTTTCATTTTTCTCAACCCCTCACCTGAATTTTCGAAGAACAACACTGGCGTAAATTCACCAACAACAATCAGATCGATTTTGCTATCGTTGTTAAAATCTGTCCACAGCCCATCAGTAACCATGCCTGCATTTTTAAGCGTTGGAGCAATTGCATCTGTAACATCCTTAAATATTCCGTTATCATTTCGCAACAGGTAACTCTCCGGTGAAACCGGATATTGGCCAGCCACAACGCGTCCCCCAACAAACAAATCAAGGTCTCCATCCCTATCAAAATCTGCTGCCCTAACGCATGAGCCACTCGCTTTTGTATCTGGCAGTGCTTGATCATCAGCTACAAAATCCCCTTTCCCGTTGTTGCGATAAAAACGATCCTGATAAGGGTCAAGGGTTTGATAATGCTCAATACTTCCACTGACAATATAAAGATCGAGATCTTTATCGCCATCTGCGTCAAATAATAAGAGGCCCTCATCCTCCTGAGTTTTCCGCTCGTCTTTTGATGCTTTGCGCGGATTTTTAAAGGTACCATCAGCGTTTTGAAAAAATACTGAATAATAATAATTGGTGGACCCACCTACGATAAAATCCTCCAATCCATCACTATTAATATCTCCGACAGCAATACCGGGGCCGGCCTGGGTGAATTTATGGGGAAGTGTTCGCTGGACGTTAAAGTCAATTTTATCATCTTCCTTATGTTTAAATTCTATTCCGAATTGACCGGCTTTTTTTCTAAAGAAAGGATCGATTGATTTTCGTGAGAGAGACGCTAGCGCTTTGGAGAAAGACAATGTATATTCAACGGCAATCAACTTGTTTACTTCAGGATGTATTATCCGTTGAATATTTCCATCACTCCATTCAATGACTACTGAATCCACCGATGGCGTCGACCCTAATCCAAAATGAATGACATTCTCGACGGTTGAAAGAAAACCCCGATACAACGTATTTTCGTAAAACTGAAGTGAGTCGTTTGCAAATAATGTCACTTTAGCCCCGACGGCTGATTTTTCATTGGTGGAATCGGTCAGCCTGATCCGCAGAAAATTATGGTTATTTTCCTTTTTTTTCCGTTTGCCGTCAAACAAAGTATTTTCATAAACAGACGCCTCGCTATTTATATTATTAACTACATAGTCGAGGTCACCGTCATTGTCAAGATCAGCAAAGGCGGCTCCATTGGAAAAAGATGGATGGTCAAAACCCCATTCTTTGGTGACATCTGCAAAGGTTAAATCACCATTATTTCGAAAAACATAGTTGGGAATTTTAACTACAGGGATAGAGTCTTCCAGCAATCCGGCACTGGCCACATTGCCCACAATGGAACGGTAGTTGGCAAAATCTTTATCTGTAATGTCTTTAGGAAATCCATTGGTCACGATCAGGTCTTTATGGCCATCATTATCAAAATCCGCAAATAGCGGAGACCAGCTCCATTCTGTTTGGTAAACACCTGCCAGCTGCCCAATCTCACTGAATTTTATTTTCTGATTCATGCCATTGTTCAGGTGTAGCATATTTCTCACATACTGATACTCGTACTGATATTTTTCATTGTTGATATAGCTCAGGTAACTTTTATTGCCAATGGTAGTTTTCTTACGATAATTAGTCTCCGGAAGCATATCAACCGTAATGATGTCTGGCATGCCATCATTATTAATATCCGCCGCATCATTACCCATAGAAAACTGACTTTGGTGCCCAATGAATTCTGCAATACGATTAGTAAACGTGCCGTTCCTGTTGTTGATATAGAGGACATCATTGGAGAGATAATCATTGGAGACATATATATCAGGCCATCCATCCATGTTAAGATCGGATATTGACAATCCAAGGCCAAAGCCCTCCAGGGTGATCCCGGCTGCAATGGTTGCATCGCTAAAAGTTCCATTGCCATTGTTCCGGAATAACCGGTCATTATTGGGTGCAGAACCGTCGGCGATTTTTGGCCGATAATTGGTGGGAAGGTTATCCATCCTCTGGTTAATCAGTACATACAGGTCGAGATCACCATCCTTGTCATAATCAAAAAAAGCGGATGACACACTATATCCGGTATGTTGAAGGCCATAGTCTGCCGCCTGGTCAGTGAAGGTGGGTATTCCATTTTCGTTCAGGCCATTGTGTATAAACAACATGTTGCGCCTGTTTATAGAATCAGGATGCATCGTAGCGCAAACGTAAACATCCATCCAGCCATCTTTGTTTATATCTGCTATTGCCACACCCGAGTTCCACCTTCCGGATATATTTATTCCGGAATTTTCGGAGACATCCCTGAATTCCAAATCGCCCTTATTCAGGTAAAGTTTATTGCCCACTAAATTGCCCGTAAAAAAAATATCCTGAAGGCCATCGTTATTAAAATCAGCTATGCCCACACCCCCACCGTTGTATATGTACTCATGGGTAAGTATGTTAAAAGTATCATTTTCGGTAATCTCATTATTGAATGTAATTCCCGTTTCGGTGGAGCCAAGGAGTTCGAATAATGTTTTTTCCCGTTGAGTACAGGCAAAAGAAACACTTCCGGCAAACAGTAAAACCAAAAAGCGTAGGCAAGTTCTGTTCATGAATGGATTATAAAAAAGTAAGGCCAATATACATTGGCCTTACTGATTCAGAAGTAGAAAAAAATTTTATATTAATATCCAGGGTTTTGCTTGATCACATCAGCGCCCAGTAAATCAATTTGATTCTGTGGGAGTGGCAGGAGTTCATCCTGACCTGATGTGAAATTTGCACCACTTAACGCACCTAAAGGAAGTCTAGGCGCTTCGTAGGCAAGATAAGCATCAAGCTGTTGCTCAGCGGTACCCCACCTTACCAGGTCATAGAAGCGGTGGCCTTCACCTGAAAGTTCAAGCTTGCGTTCAAATCTTACGATTTTCCTTGCTTCATCTTTACCTGGAAAAGGCGCTGCATAAGTATTGATTACATAATTGGCCGCAGGTACCGCACCTTTCATCACAAAGCCAGCGGGATTCGCCGCACGACCACGCACGCGGTTCACATAATCCTGGGCGACAGCCAAACTTCCAACCTCAATTTCAGCTTCAGCTGCCAATAATAAAACATCGGCGAAACGAATGATCGGAAAATTAACAGCGGTATAACCCGGTGTCCATGAACTGTTATCCTGTAAACTTCCTTTATCCGTTTTGTAGTAAACGAATTTTTTAGTTTGATAAGGACCTGCGTTAGGCTGGTTACGAATCCAGGCTTTTCCTGGGAAATCCATCCAGTCAAGATAAGGAATTCCTCTGCGCCCGATGGAGTGATCGATACGGGGATCGAGAGGACCGGCATCAGGTGTGAACGCCTGAGATGACTCAAGACCCATGTCTGTTTTTAATTCATTGGCTGCGCTGTTATAAGTTTCATCAAGCAAAGGGAATCCACCGGTTGTACGGAAAGAATTAGCCATAGTGAATGTAGGCTGGAAGAAACTACAGCAGTTACCAGGACCGTCAGCCCCTGTGTTATACGGCCAGTTCAGATCAAACTCAGGGTTGGCATTGTTAACACTACCGGTGTTTGCCGCAGCCTGATAAGCCCAGATCGATTCCTCATTGTTGTCATTCGACCCTCTGAAAACATTCGCAAATAAAGGGACAAGACCATACGGCTTGTTATTGGATGTTCTACCATTCACAATCAGATCGTCGAACAGAACTTTTGCCTCAGCAAACTTATTCTGATACATGTAGATCTTGGCGAGGTACGCTTGCGCCGCCCATTTATTTACCCTTCCTACCTGAGTTTGGGTTGCTGGAAGATTATTCAGTGCGAAAGTCATGTCCGCTTCAATCTTTGGCCAAAGATTAACATCATTCTTTACTTTTTCTATGCCGGTACCATAATCAACGGTCTCGTCAACATAAGGCACGTCTCCGAAGGTTCTCTTCAATTCAAAATAGAAATGTGCCCTTAAGAATTTAGCCTGAGCTTCAACGCCCGTTTTAAAATCCGCAGGGACTGTTTCAAGCGCTTTGCCCAGCACTTTTAACGTGGCATTCGCACGGGCAATACCTTCAAAATTTCCATTGTATTTCTCATTAATTACTCCTTGAGTAGGCAACGATTCATAGCGTTGAATGGGATTTATATCCGAAAAATCACCCGGATCGGTACCCTTATTAGCGTCCGCGCCACGAATACTTCCCCATACCCAGTTGGAAGGACTGGCCATACGGCCGCCGCGACCATTTACCTGAGAATAAACAGCGATGAGCGAACTCTCCAATCCTTGTCTTCCGGAAAGGAGTTGCTCATTTAATTGTCCAGTAACAGGAACTTCAAGAAAACTATCATTGCAGGAATAGGTAATTACCAGCGCCGCAACGAGCATCCCGACAGCTCCTTTTTTTATTTTATTTTTCATTGTCATTTTCATATTTGTTAGGTCTTAAAACTTAAAAACCGATGTTCAATCCAGCAGTAAAACTTCTGGTTACAGGATAGTTTCCAACATCAATACCAAAATTCGTATCAGCGGCACCGCCAACAGCGGGATCAAGACCACCGTATTTTGTTACCGTAAACAGGTTGTTTGTCGCAACGAAAATACGTAGTCTGTTCATGTGCAGTCTGTCCAGCATCACAGCAGGAATCGTGTATCCAAGGCTGACATTTTGCAAGCGTAGATAAGATCCGTCTTCCACATAAAAGGAATTTGACTGCGTGTTCGTACTAAAGTTAGAGGCACTTTCAAATACAGGAGTCTCTGCACCAAGATTGGTGGGTGACCACGAGTCTTTCACCCTGGCACTGATAGAAGCGCCCTGAAATGAAGGGTAAAAATCTGTAAACCACTTAGAAACATTAAATATTTTGTTCCCCATGGAGGTATACATGTACGCTTCAAAGTCAAAGTTTTTAAACCTGAGAATAAAGTTAATACCTCCCGTAAATTTAGGCACCGGGCTTCCCAGGTAAGTTCTGTCATTGGCGTCAATAAGACCGTCAGGTCCTGTTAAGTTTCCTTCAGCATCTACCGGACCTGCTATGTCCTTGTATTTAAACCTTCCAGGAGCTGCTCCGGCTTGCACAGCGTGGCCTGCAACGTCTGCAGCATCGCTGAAAAGTCCATCCACCTGATAACCGTAAAATGCGGAAAGCGAATATCCCAGTTGATTGCGTATAGGGCTAATTCCACGATAACCGGGATTAACGGTGGTCATATACTTTTGCCCGCCGGCTATCTCAACAATTTCATTTTTCAGGAAGCTGCCCGTAACATTTAATTCATAGGTCAGCCCATTGGTGATATTTCCTTTTGTTCCCAGAAAAATATCCACGCCTTGGTTCACCATTTTGGCAACGTTCACAGATGGTACAGCAGCATTAGGACCTGCAGTAGCTGTGATGGGCAATGAATACAATAGTCCCTCGGTATCCTTTTTCCAAAGGTCGATGATCAGGTCAAGTTTTCCATCAAAAAGATTACCATCAAAACCGATGTTGGAGGTGATGGCTGTTTCCCATTTGGTAGCGGTATTTCCGATACGGGTGCGATAAAACCCGGTTTGGGCACTGGTATTGGTACCTCCAATATCATAAGAAGAAGCTCCGATGCTTCCACCGTAAAGGCTGAACTGATTATTCTGGTCAACAGGATTTGAGTTACCCATTTCACCATATCCTCCTCTTATTTTCAAGTCACTGATCCAGGGCACTGATTGCATAAACTCTTCAGAAGAAATTCTCCATGCCACGGAAACTGCGGGGAAAACGCCATATCTGTTTTCTGATCCGAATCGGGATGAACCATCCCGGCGGATAACACCACTGATGATGTATTTCTCTTTGAAAGCATAGTTAGCCCTTCCGAAAAGTGAAGAGAAATTACTTCCCAAAAATTGATTACCATTGGCCGTAACGCTGGTAACGTTACTGATGTTAATGTAATTAGGATCCCATGAAAATGGATTAAGTCCATTTTGTGAGTCATTCCATCCCGCACCGGTATTCAATGCTTCCTGTCCAACTAAGAGGTCTATACTGTGGCTGTTAAAAGTCTTCTTAAAATTAGCAGTATTGGTAAACACCCAGTTAAAAGAATAGCCATTAAACTGATTATAACTGAATGCTGAGTTATTTTCAGAGTTTTCATATTGCCAGCGCCCAAAACTCCTGCCAGCATAGTTTCTGTAAGCACCCCCTAAACTTGTGCGCAATGTCAACCCAGGGATAGGATCATATTCAAGGTAGAGATTACCAAATGCTTGTCCTTCAAATATTTTATTATCTTTTTGACCCATACGGCCCGCAACCGGGTTTCGTGGATTATTAAAACCAGACGCGGTTGTACCCGCATAACCTCCGTACTCATTATAAACGGGAATAATAGTGGGCATACGGAAAGCAGATAAAATATCGTTTTCATCGTCTGCAGAACCAATTCCGCCCCCATCTCCACTCAGGCCAAGCGCTGACCGGTAAGTAAACTGAAGGTTTTCTCCAAATCTCAAATTCTTCAACACATCGAATTCAGAGTTTGCACGAAACGCATAACGTTTAAAGTCATTATTTAACAAAATACCTTTCTGATCCTGAGTGCTTAATCCAAAATAAAATCGGCTATTCTCACCACCGCCATTAAAGCCAAGAGTCTGTCTTAAGATCGGAGCCGTGCGGGTAATCGCATCGTACCAATCCGTTCCTTGTTGATTTGCTTTGATTACAGTATAGATGGAACCATTGCGGGGATCAACATTATAAAGAAGTCTTTGAGCTTCGAGGTCAACAGCAGTGGTGCCCACGGCAGCCCCGGTCTGAGAACCTACTTTGAGGTAAACTGGAAGCACGGGATTGGCACCACCTCCAAACTGCGGATGGTTAAATTTAGCGAGGGCAGCAGCATAATCAACAGAACGAGCCGCAGCAGCAGCATTCGCATCCTCAAGTGTTTCTAATGGCCTGCCAGGTCCAATCAGCAAATTCCTGAGGTTTTAACATTTCCTGTCCATCGCCCGGTTGAGTAAATCCAAACAGGTTGTCGTAAGTCACATTTAACTTTTGCCCCTTTTTACCTCTCTTCGTGGTATAAACAATAACACCTGAGGCAGCGCGAGCACCATAAATTGAGGCCGCAGCGGCATCCTTCAATACTGTGGTAGTTTCAATGTCATCCGGATTGATGAAGTTAACATCACCAGTGGGCACGCCGTCGACAATGTATAAAGGAGCATTGCCACCAAAACTTCCAAATCCACGAATTCTAATCTGGCTGGTAGTTCCAGGTTGTCCGTTAGTGATCACTGTCACACCTGGAACACGACCTTGCAACATTTGCTCAACGTTTCCAGTGGCCGCATAGGTTAAATCCTTGGCTTTCACTGTGGATACAGCGCCCGTTAATTCGCGGCGTTTGTCAACCGAATAACCGGTTACAATAACCTCGTCCAGAGCGGTGACATCCGGGTCGAGGCTAAGATTGATGCTGCTCCTGTTATTTACGGTTATTTCCTGAGTCTTGTAACCGATAAACGACACAACCAGCACTGAACTTCCACTGGTTACATTAATATTATACTTTCCTTCAACATCAGTTGTTGTGCCATTTGCGGTACCTTTTTCAAGAATACTTACACCAGGCAACGGCTGGGCTGAATCATCATTGATTGTTCCGCTTACATTGACTGACTGGGCATTCAATGGCACGGAAAAAAGCATCAGCAGATAAACTGCACAGAAGCTCAAGCTTCGGTAGACTTTCTTCATGTTACTTTGGTTTGGGTTTAGAATAACTATTTGCTACACCGCGCGTCCGATACGAATTAGTAGGCACAGTATATCATTACAAGGTAATTAATCCATAAATGGTTTTTGTCTAAAATTGTGAAATAATATTTAGCAATCGGTGTCACCTTCGATTGCAATATAGAAATCTCACTTGCTTAGGAACTCTCATATTAACTAACGGATGTTCGTTTAACGGCGAATGGGTTCAATTAATGCAAAATTGCTGTTTTACTGAGTCGGGTTAAACAAATAAAAAAAGATCACAACCGTTTGATGATACGAAAAGCGGCAAACGGTTGCGGCAGATTTGGCAGCGTAAAGATTTATCAGAAGTTTGAGAATGATCAAACATTTCTTTCCATTTGCTCTTCAACTTTCTGAAATTTCTGAATGAATTTAATTAGATACTTCTTGGTCGCCATAACTTTGACAGCTATAGGATCATGTGGCGATTTCAATAGTCGTCCGGAATCCCTGGCCAACAGGCATTGCTCCACCTGTCATGCCTTTCCTGACCCGTCGTTGCTCGATAAAGAAACCTGGAAATCCGGTGTGTTCCCGGAGATGGCGTTCCGAATGGGATTGGACGTATCAAAACTCCCCAATACAAACGAACTTGAACTAAATGAAATCATAAAAACACTTCCCGCCAGCCCCCTGGTGACGCAGGAGGAATGGGAATCTATCCAGGCATATTATATCAGCCTTGCCCCTGATTCATTGATGCAACCTCGAGATGAACATCAAAAGGTACCGCTTCAACAATTCACCCCATCCATTTTCAGGTTGCCGGTAAAGATAAATACCATGTTAACCTTTGTAAAATATGACTCTGTAAGCAACAAAATTTTTCTTGGCACCCGAAACGGAAAACTGTATACATTAACATCATCTTTACAATTAATTGATTCCATGCAGCTTCCAAGTCCGGCATCGGACATGATCCTACACCAAAACGATAACCATGTTATTTCATGCATGGGAATTATGGATCCCAGTGATCAACCGGTGGGCGCCGTTATCAGGTTGGGTATTCCCCGGGGCAACGAAGTGCTTATGCTGATCGATTCATTGAAGAGACCTGTCAATCTGCAGGAAGCCGATTTAGATAATGACGGTAACGACGATCTGGTAGTTTCGGCTTTTGGTAATTTCAGCGGGGGATTATTGGCTTATGAACAAGCCAATGGAAAATATCTTGAACATGTCATTCATCATTTTCCGGGGACAAGGAAAACAATCGTCAGGGATTTCAACAATGATGGGTTGTCTGATATTCTTGCCTTGATTTCTCAAGGGGATGAACAGATAGCCCTCTTTACAAACCGCGGAAACTTCAGGTTTTCTTTTCAGATCCTGTTAAAGTTTCCTCCGGTTTATGGCTCAAGCTATTTTGAAATTTATGATTTTAACAAGGATGGAAATTTTGACATCCTGTATTCCAATGGAGACAACGCCGATTACTCTTCGATCTTAAAACCTTATCACGGCGTGAGAATATTTTTAAACGATGGCAAAAACCAGTTTAAGGAAAGCTGGTTTTATCCCATGCACGGCGCTTCCATGGTAAAGTCGGCAGATTTCGACGAAGACGGAGATCTTGATATTGCAGCGATCTCTTTTTTCCCGGATTTCCAAAACCACCCGGAACATAGTTTTATTTATTTTGAAAATGATCATGATTATTTTACGCCTTATATAACTGAACTCGCCTCTTCTTCAAGATGGATAACCATGGAATCAGGGGATATAGATGGTGATCATGACCTGGACCTCATACTGGGTGCGTTAACTTTTCCGAACGGAGTGCCTGATAGCCTTTTCCAGCGATGGCAGGAAAAAGATGCGTCATTGTTAATTCTAAAGAACAATCTTCGATAAAGAGCGGTAAGTGGTGATTGTACTTCCCTTCAACATCAGAAGTTGTACCATTTGCGGTACCTTTTCAAGGATACTTACACCAGGCAGGGGTTGGCCGGGTATCATCATTAATAGTACTGCTGACTCTCGTTGTCTGAGCGTGTAACGGTATTGTTTTGAGCATAAGGGAGGCACACTACAAAGTATGCCCAGGCACCTGTAAAATTTCATCATATTGACTTGGTTATTAATAAAATGCGAATGATTGGTGAAATTTTTGTTCAGAAATAAATAAAGTTTCTCTCCTAAACAATACCGCAACGTTTATTAATTTATTTTTTCAAACTGTTTAAAAATAAATTTTAGCCGAGCGGCTAACGATCGTTAATTCTCAGTGTTATTAATGTTATAGGGTAAAGATTATTTATCGATGAAATTCCAGAATCAGAAATTTGCGGTATAATTTTTCGAGTCATCCCCCTAAAATCGTGAATAATTATTTCTTTCACCGCGTTGGGAATTCTAAAAATCCGAGAGGATTGCGATAAGAACCCTGAACCATAATAAAACTCTATCCGCTGCCTGTCTCCTTTCTCAAATATTACTTCTGCCCAACTATCCATAGGCTCGGCTCTAAATTGAAAGTTGCCTTTTTGAACAGGGGAAAATATTTTCAGACTATCCCTGTTTTGCGTTGCTAAAAAATACTCATTTTCTCTTATCGATATTTTTACCAATGCCCGCGCATCCTTGGGCACAATAAATTGACTTTCTTCAAGAGACGAGCTTTTAAATTTATTTCCACCTTCGTTTATTAAAGCTAATCCATAAAATGCATCAGCCCTGCCTTGCATCAGCTCCATACCATAATCATTACCTACAAGCAACACATCTAATTTTCCATCCATATTTAAATCACAAGGCAAGGTTGCGTATAGCGGAGCGAGTTGTGCCTCCGTGGGCAACGGGGTTAAAGAGAATTGATCATCTCCCAAATTTTCAATGAAAGCGGATGAAAGATAATTTGTCTCTAAAATTTCAGCACCTTTTAATTCCTCCTGTGAAAAAACCTGATCAACGGTAGCCGCGCCAAAGGCGCCATACTTTTCGAACTTTTTTCTGATCAGTATGAGTTGCTTAACCATATCATCACGGGTATGATAAAAATACTCATGCTTCCTTTCAGTTGAATCGCGCCAGTAACACGAAATGAAGGGGTCCATAGAACCATTAGAATCAAAATCCTTCGCATATAATCTCAAAGGCTCCTCAGTCGAACATTTGAAATAAGTATTTAATCCAAAATTTCCAGCTATATAGTCGGTGTCGCCATCATTGTCGAAATCACCTCCGGATAAGCTGTTCCACCAGCCCAGATAATCGGCAAGCCCTGATCTAGAGGTAACATTGATGAAGGTGCTCCCGCTATTTCTGAGAAAAGTTAACGGGCCCCATTCAGTGGCAAGAATAAGATCGGTTCTATTGTCGTTATTGAAGTCAGTCCAAATGGCATCACTAACCATTCCAATATAAGCGAGCTCAGGACAAACCTCATTCGTCACATCTTTAAATTCGGGTTTATCCTTTGATCTTGAATCATTACGCAAAAGAAAACTCCTGTCGGATTTTGGAAACGAGTGCGGTAAAACCCTTCCCCCCACAAATAAATCAAGGTCACCATCACCATCATAGTCAGACGCCTTTACAGCACTTCCACAAGTTCGCAAATTGCCGATGGCCAGGGTATCAATTCGGAAATTTCCCCTGCCATCATTAACGCACAATACATGCTGATAATACCTGGAATTGATTTCATGCTGATAGCTACCCCGAACAATATACAAGTCATTGTCCAGGTCGTTATCAGCATCAAAAAGAAGAAGACCCAAATCTTCTTCTTTTTGATTGTAATGAAATTTAAATGAAAAGGTTTCCTTCCTGAAAGTTCCATCAGGTTTCTGAAAAAAGACTTTTTCATCAAACCGGGAGCTTCCTCCGATAATAATGTCTTCCAGTTTATCCCCATTGATATCTCCAATGGCTATCCCGGGACCATATTGAGAAAATTTATGAGGCAACGTGCGTTGAAAATTAAAATCTATAAAGTCATTTTCCTCATGAAAGTATTTTAAACCAGGGATGTACGCTTGCTTAAGATATCCTGGTACAGTTCGATGTTTAACTTCTTCTTTCCTAGAAGTGAGTTCAAATGAAATATCCTGCGTTGTGTTCAAAGGCGGATTTTTCACAACCGATTTGGATCCATCGGGCCAAACAACGACCACGGAATCAATACTTGATGCACTTCCAAGACCGAAATGTATGTCGGATGAGGAGTTTGAAAGGTATCCGCGGGTTGAAAGTATTTTGTGCCATTGGATGGTCTGACCGGAAAATAAGGAAACGGTGGCCCCGAATGCATCACGATTTTGCGGGTGACCTTTTAATCGGATGCGGAGAAAACCTGTTTTATTTTTATTGGATAAGGGATTGAGATTGTTCCTATAAAAAAAAGCTTTATCGTTAATATTATTAATTACAAAATCAACATCTCCGTCCTTATCAAAATCAGCATAAGCGGCTCCATTAGAAAAAGATGAAAGATCGATGCCCCATTTTTTTGAAATATCTGTGAATGTCAGATCTCCGTTATTTTTAAATATAAAATTAGGAATTTTAATTTCTGGGATCATTTGATACAAATCCGCTTTTGAAATAACGGTACTCATATTTCCACTTCTGAAAGAGCCGAAATCCTTGTCTGTAATATCCCGCGGGAAACCGTTTGTAATTAAAAGATCACGGTGACCATCATTATCAAAATCGGCAAAGAGGGGAGCCCAACTCCAATCCGTTTCCTGAACGTTTGCAATAAATGAAATATCACTAAAAACGGGAAGTCCTGTTTCAGGATTAAAACCCCTGTTCAATTGCAGAGTATTCCTGACATACTGGTATTGATATTTAAATTGTTCTGTGAAAATATAGGTTTGATAACTATTGCCATTTATAAATAGTTTCTTCCTTTTATTATCATAGGGGAGCATTTCATTTGTAATAAAATCTTCTTTTCCATCATTATTGATATCAGCAATATCACTTCCCATTGCCGAAAGGGATTGATGTTTAAATACTTCTCCGATCCGATCGGTAAAAGTACCGTCGCGATTGTTCATGTAAAGAATATCATTGGATAAATAATCATTACAAACGTAAATATCTTCCCAGCCATCTTTATTAAAGTCATTAATAATAACGCTATGGCTATATCCATCTAAAACAATACCGGCTTCCAACGACACATCCTTATAAACCGGATGCTTAAGGTTCTCATCCCATTCTGCTTTCAGCAGAAGATCGCACGTAGGTGATGAACCATCTTTAGTGCGTGTTACGAATTGATTGGGGTATTGCGAATCAATTAAGTTAACGGCTAAAAAAAGATCAAGATCTCCATCATTGTCGTAATCAAAAAAAGCGGCCACTGAATCATGAGCATCATCAGCCAGACCATATTCCCGGGCTTGTTCTGTGAAATGAGGAACTCCTTCATTGTCGTTGCCTGAATTTATAAACAGAAGGTTTTTCCTTTTATCGGGTATTGGGCTCATCGTGTTGGAAACATAAATGTCCAATTTGCCATCGCGATTAATATCAAGCATGGTTACGCCTGCAGACCACTGGCCTTTCTGCTTCTGAGCCCCGGCGAGTTGGGTTATTTTGCGGAATTTTAGATCACCGAGATTGAGATAAAGTTCATTGTCTACCTGGTTACCGGTGAAAAAGATGTCATCCAGACCGTCGCCATTTAAATCGCCAACGGCAACACCTCCCCCATTATAGACAAATTCATTATCAAGGATATTCAAAGTATCCTGAACTATAATCTCATTTACAAAATCTATTCCAGTGTCAGATTCGTGGATAGATGAGAATAAGGGCTGCTTGTTCTTACAAGACAAAAAAATAATACAAGCTGTTGCGAAAAAAAGTCTATGGCGCATTTGATTGTTGATGAGCAATAAATCCTAAGCGTAAGAAAAAAAGCCGCTGATCAGGCGGCTTTTTTTAATAAAAAATATTCAAGATAATTAATACAATGGATTCTGCTTGATTGTTGGAACTCCATTCACCGAACTTTGGGTAATTGCTTTTTGAGGTATTGGAAAGAACTCACTCTTGCCCGTTACAAACCTGCCATTGATCAGGTAAGGTCTCTTGGTCCCTTCCGTTGCGAAATAAGCAGCTTTTTCAGAAGCGGCAATTCCCCACCTTACCAGATCAAAGAACCGATGACCTTCCAGTCCCAGCTCTAATCTTCTTTCAAACCTAACGGCTTTAGTAGCAAAGGCCTTGTCAGGAAATGATGGATAAGGTTTAACCAGATAATTCGCCGCATCTTCTGTTTCCTCGATAACAGGAATTGCCGTTTTTATTTTTCCAGCATCATCAACCTCTGTTACGGTCCATTTTCCTGTAAATCGTCCTTTAACAGTCTTAGCCGATGCGCGTTCTCGAACCATATTCACATACTCCAACGCTTTGACTAGTGTTCCTGCTTCAATTTCAGCTTCAGCTGCCAGGAGTAACAGGTCTGAATACCGCATTAATTTAACGTTATTGGAATTAAATCCTTTAGTCCATCCGGAGGCTGTAGTAAAGGTACCCTCCTGGGATTTATAATAGACATTTTTAATAGGGGCGTATGGCCCGCCATACAATTGATCCCTTATCCATGCTTTACCGGGATGCAATCCCCAATCCAGAAATGGGACGCCTCTTCTTCAAACCGTATAATCCAATCTGGGGTCTACGGTAGTTACAAAATCCGGAGAATAATTATCATTAATCATTTCCCCAACTGAATGGCCACCAGTGGCCGGAAGAGAGAATGATGATACGAGATTATCACTTTTAAAATCAGTGTTATTGTAGGTGTCCAGCAAAGGCAGACCTCCAGCATCTGTCTTAAAGGCATTGACAAGATTTTGAGAAGGCTGATGAAATCCGCAGCAACCACCAGGCCCACCGTTATATGGGAAATTAAGTACGTCCCCGTTATTTGAATTATCATCCGTTCCCACGTTTACCGCTTGCTGCACTTCCAGAATAGATTCTGATGTATTGCGAAAGGCAGCATTAAAATTCTCATGAAAAATGTCATCGAGTGCATACCTTCCTGATCCTATTACCGCGTCAAATTGTGCTTTGGCATTAGAATAATCCTTTTGCCATAAATAAGTTAATCCTAAATAAGCCTGGGCAGCACCTTTGGTGGCTCGGCCTGGTTCTGGCTGAGTAAGCGGCAGGGAATTTACAGCTTCATTTAAGTCGGCTTGTATCAAAGGCAAAACATCTTTATCATTTCCGATTCTTACATCGAGCAAATCTTCTGTGATGTAAGGAACATTTTTAAATACCTTAAAAAGTTCATAATGATAGAATGCCCGCAAAAATTTTGCTTCACCCAGACGAGTACTTCTATTAATTTCGGAAATAGCTGCTGCTGTAAGGCCTTTAAATGAATTAATAGCTTTATTGGTTCTTGAAATACCATCATAATAATTTCTCCATTTTCCCTCAAGGTAAGGGTTATTGGCGTCGAGGGTATGGAGTTCAATAGGCGTAATTTCAGGCTGATCGTTGGCTTCAGATCCTTTATATGCATCACCTCCGGCAATACTTCCAAACGTCCAGTTAGATGCGGCACCGCCCCAGGGCGTACTATTATCCCAACCTGAAAAACCATCGAGGTTAGAATAAGCTGAAATCAATATGGCGTCAGCGCCACTTTCACTTTCAGTTAAACTTTTCTCCCCCAAAGCTCCGTAAGGTTTTGTTTCAAGGAAACTGTCTTTGCAGCTGAATACAATGAGAAAGAGAAACAGAGTGATGACAAAAAGTCTCGCGTAAATTTTCATAGACTTATATTTTAAATTTTATAAACCAATATTTAGACCCACCATAAAAGTTCTGGCCCAGGGGTAACGGCCATAATCTACACCCATAGAAATATCACGTCTGGGGGTAAATCCTTCAGTAATATTTGAAACCGTAACATCCGGATCCAACCCTGAATATTTAGTAATCGTGAACAAATTCTGACCCTGTATATAAATTCTGACTTTATCCGCCTTGAACCGGGAAAGAACGGAAGCAGGAATATTGTATCCAATCTGCAGATTTTTCAGTCTGGTCCATGAACCATCTTCAACATATATTGAACTGCGCTGGGGGCTATAATTATCATTGCGATCCAGTACAGGAAGCGATTTTCCAGCCTCGTAAAGCATGTCTTTACTGTAATTTCCCTGAAACGCGGGGAAGTCTATAAAGTATTTTAGAAAATTATAAATTTTCTGACCATAAGAACCGGCAAGAAATACGGTCAAATCGAAGTTTTTGTAATTCATATTTATATTTAACCCACCGTACCATTTCGGAAGCGGGCTCCCGATAAAGGTTTCATCTTTAGAGTCAATTTGGCCATCCCCATTCAAATCGCGGAATTTTATTCTTCCTTCTTTTGCTTCTCCCGGATTATTAAACAACGTAGCATCGATATCATCCTGAGATTGCCACAGACCATCTGCGATGTATCCGTAAAATTGAGAAATAGGTTGGCCGGGGGTCGTGTAGGTTAAATCCCCTATCCTTGAGCCCCCACTTCTTATGAAAGTATTAGCATTGGCATCCAGTTTCAATACTTCATTCTTAATCGATGTCCCGTTAATACCGATGGAATAGGTAAAATCACTGGATACTCTTCCCCTGTAATTCATCGCCAGTTCAATACCGGTATTTTGCATATCGCCAATATTTTCATTACGTACGCCAACCGCTCCAAGCTCTAAAGGCAATTCAACACCATAAATCATATCCAGTGTTTTTCGTTTATACCATTCTAAAGTGATATCAAAATTTTCCCGTATGGTGGCGTCAAATCCAATATTTAATAAGGTAGTAGTTTCCCATTTTAAATCGGCGTTACCGGTAGTTTGCTGATCAAATCCAGGCCTTACGGAAGTGCCTGTACCATTGATATCATAAGAAGCAGTGGCAATGTTGGGTACGAAGTTACTGTATCCTGTATAGTCACTATTCGCGCCTGTGGATTCATTATTCCCTGTAGCTCCGTAAGAGGTTCTCAGCTTCAGCTCAGTAAAAAGGGACGAGTTTGCCATGAAGGGTTCTTTTGACAACCTCCAACCGATACTTCCTGCAGGAAACACCCCATATTTATTGTTTAAGAATTTAGAAGAGCCGTCTCTCCGTAACGTTCCACTGATAAGGTATTTATCATTATGGACGTAATTGGCCTGAGCAAAAAGTGAACTGACTTTGTTCTCTCCCCTATAAGAACTTACGGTGAAAGTCTTACTGTCGGTAATATTTGATAATACTCTATAGAAGGGGTCGTCAAGGGCAAGTTTGGCACCACCAGCATTAAATCCTTCATACCAGACCTGCTTGGCTTCTGACCCCAAGAGAACCGACAAGCTGCTTTCGCCGAATTGCTTATTGTAATTCAGCGTATTGAACCAAACCCAGTTACGGTTATAAAATGTGTTAAGGTCTAAGCGATTGGAGGCATTAATCTCCGTGGCTTCATAATTCCTCCATCCATAATATTGATTTTGACCGGTATTATAATCCAGTCCAAAACTGGTCTTTGCAGTAAGGTCTTTCAAAATATCCACTTCCATGAATACATTTCCCGTAATCCTGAAAGAATGATTCCCTTTATTGTCAGCCGAGCGGGATTGCTGAGCGATAGGGTTTCCTGCATTGGAAGGCAATCCGGCCGGACCTGCCCAATAACCATTTATATCCGTTACAGGAACCACCTGTGGCATTGCATAAGCATTTTTGATGGGTGATCCTTCACTTGGATTACCCACTGAACCCTGCGTTGTCTGGTAAGCTAGACTTATATTTTCTCCCACACGGATAAAATCCTTTACACTAAAGGTGCTATTAAAACGCGTCTGATATCGCTTATAAAAGTTTTTTATCAGGATACCGTTCTGGTCATAATAATTACCTGAAAAATAATAATTACCTTTTTCAGAACCGCCACTGCCGGAAAGTTGAAAACTTTGGCTGGTAGCCGGTTTAAACAATTCTTTAAACCAGTTCGTCCCGCTCTTGTTTGCTTCGGCTATCAAATAATTTTGAGAGGCATCACCATTTGGGTCTGAAATTAAATTGTACCTGGTTGGATCAACTTCTGGGGCTCCCGCCGCAAATCCACCGGATCTTGTGAAGAAGTCTGGTAAAGTATAATTGCCGTTTCCATCCTGAGGGTAGAAATTGGAAGAGAAGGGGAGGCCAGCCCCGGCAGCCAAACCCTGTGATATTTGTAATAACTCACTTGGATTAGCAACCTCCGGACTTCTTGTGGGCGTTGACCTGCCGACAAAATATTCAACATTTAGTCTCGATTGACCGGCTTTTCCTTTTTTTGTTGTTATAACCACTACCCCATTGGAAGCGCGGGATCCATAAATGGAGGCCGAGGCGGCATCCTTCAGAACCTGCATCGATTCAATATCATTGGGATTTAGAAAATTCATATTGGATTCATTCTGCACCGGCACGCCATCAATTACATAAAGAGGCTCATTGTTATTAATCGACCCAATTCCTCTGATTCTGACGAATGATGAGGAACCAGGATCGTTGGTAGAGGATATTTGTACCCCAGTAATTTTGCCCTGAAGCTGATCGGCAAAATTAGGAGAAGCTATTTTCGTCATATCCTCCACATCAATAACGGCGATCGAACCGCTGATGTCTTTCTTTTGCTGGGTGCTATAACCGGTTACGACTAATTCGCTAAGTGTGGTGACATCCGGATTCATTGGGACATTAACAACGGTTCGCGATCCAACAATTATTTCAGAAGCAGAATATCCCACAAAACTCACTACTAAAACTGCCTGATCGTCAGGAACAGAGAGTGAAAAATTACCATCCACATCGGTGGCAGCACCTTGGGTCGTTCCTTTGATTAAAATATTGACACCTGGCATGCCATTTCCACTTTCATCTGTAACCCTTCCGGTTACTACCCTTTCCTGGGCCAGTGCCAAAGAGGCACACATAAGAACAAAGACTGTCGTAAAACTTAATCGGATGTAAAGTTTTTTCATATCAGTAGGTTAATTTAGGTTCCTGCACTAGTATCTCTCTTATTGAAAACATTAAAAAATTAGAACATGTTTTGAATGTCTCCGTTTGAATATACGTAAAAACTATTTCGCAATGTTTGCACAATTTTTTTAGCTTTTCATATTTTTTGATCTAATCAATTATTCGACTGATAATCAGGTTATTACAATGATCAATTGTCAATCAATCTGAAGTAAATGTTGTTTCGACATGACCCCTTTTGGTCTGCTTTTCGTCTCTATGATGATCTTCAGGGTTGATTATCCAATAAATTGTTCAAAACAAACTGCCCAATACGCCGCCCCTGTGCAACCCCTTGTTCACATGCATCCCGAAAGTGAATGCCCCCGTAAAGTCTCGACAACGCGGCTTCATTTGCAGCATCATTAAAAGATTTAAATTCTCTTTCTGGTAAGCCAAAATAAATTTCCGATGTGTCGGTGAAGCTAAAATTATTTCCCAGTAAATATGTTAACACAACCGCAACAGAAGATGATGCTACGCTGTGGCCACTTGTATATTCCGGAAAAGGCGGTGTCTGAAGTAGCGGACGCCATTCAGAATCCAGATATTTATTAATGGCGGCTTCCGGCCGGATTCGGTCACTTGAAAACTTTTCCTGCCAGCAACTAATAAAAGCATCGTGCAACGTAGTGGCTACCAGCGTATGAATCAGAATTGCTGAATCCAGCGAAAGGTCAGCTTTCCTACAGGCAATGCCTGTAATTCCCATCCAGTGTCCTCCTGGTGAGATCTTCTTCAAACCAATGGCCATATGACCTGAAAAAGCTACCGCGAACGGATTACAATCCCAGAAATTAGCCATTTCTTTCTCCGCATCTGTCAACGTCTTACTGATGGCATATACCTCTTTCATTTGCCTGTAAAAGGAACTGGCGGAATCCTTGCTAAAGGGCGCAGGTGGTGACGGCGAAAACTGGGAAGCAGAATCAATAAAAAATGGCCTTACCGTTTGCCATTGTGGCTCAACGGCTGCCATATACGCAGGTGGAGTGGGGTACCAATGGCCCTCTCCTTTTTTGGGAGTATACCGCGTATACGTACTCAGCTTATTGTAGTGGTCAGATTTAGCATATTGGACAACCTGTTTTGCAATTTCCAAAGAATATTTTACGTGCTGAGAGATTTCACGTTCAGAAAGCATCCCCGTTTTTTTAAAATAATCAATCAGCAGCCTCTTTTTTTCATCCAGCAAAAAGCCAGACGGCATAATGTTGCGCCCCACCTCCAGCAAGGTGTAATTAGCGCAAAAAGAAACATTGAAATTTTTGGGTCGGGCAGGTGCCTCGATCGCGGGATTAACATTCAATTTTGAATTAATATCGGGGAGACTTCCTTTTCCAAAAAAAGCTGCCTCATAAGCACCCATCAGCGCATAGGCATAAACCCTGCTGGCAGCAGGGGGGCTGGTCACATCATGCAACATCACTTCAGACAAATTAAAAACATTGTCTGCCAACATTTTCAGCTCCTGCTGACGTGACGTTTCCCCTTGCGAAAAAACGTTTAACGCAATCCCTTCTAAAGACAAAATGACCCAGATAGTTTTTACAAAGCCTTTCATGATCCGTCCGTTACCTCCCTAAAATATAATAACAATAAGATGGTTGACAAAAATCACCATTAACTGTAAAGTTGTTAGCGGTCATTCTTGCTAATTCAATTTGTACGTGCTAATACCCACATTATTGGTTCCCACCATTACAAATAAATCATTATTAACCTTTACTACGGTCAATGATTTTGTATCCCCTGTCATGCTCAGCCCTGAATCTGCCTGTCTCATATAGGTAAAATTCCCTTTGCCATCTCCCCGCAATAACTGACCAAAATTTGCATCAATAACACCCATCCGGATACGAATCGAACTTTGATTACCGCCCACAATAACATCCATATTTCCGTCACCATTATAATCCAATAATGCCATAGCATAGAGGGGAGAGAACTGCGTTTCGACGGGAAGCGGGTGGGGAATAAACTTACCTTTCCTGTTCTCCAGATAAATACTTGCCAGTTCGGTGGCCTTAAGCACACCTGCATCTTTCAGATCTGATGCAGGGAAGATGGTATTTAGCCGGGCATTAGCATAGGAAGCGTAGCTGGTGAATTTACTTCTCATTCCGTACATCTGATCAAGCAATTCGTCGCGGCTGGCAAAGGGATACGATTTGCCCTGAATGTAATGTGTCATGATCGGATCAACCGATCCATTCTTGTCAAAATCTTTATACACCAGGTTGATGGGCTCTTCCATACTGGCTCTCAACTGGGTATTTAAACCCATATTACCGACGATGATATCCTTATCGCCGTCATTGTCAAAATCATGGACGACCATCTTATTCCAAAACCCTGACAAAGGTTGTTCAAAGAATCGGCGCGAGGCTTGCTCCAAATTTTTCCCCTGCCTGTTAATAAAAATTTCAACGGCCATGAATTCTCCTGCAACCACCAGATCCTCCCAGCCATCATTATCCACATCCAACCACTCCGCGTCTGTTACCATCCCTATGTTCGATAATTTACGGGCTCTATCATCCGTCACCTTTTCAAATTTGCCGCCTTTGTTCTCCAGTAAAAAACTTTCCGGTGTTAATGGATATTGGCCAGGTATAACCCTTCCCCCAACAAACAAATCAAGGTCATTATCGTGATCGAAATCTGCTGCAGTGACGCACGATTTGCTGACCAGCATTCCCGGAAGGATGCCAGTAGCAAGGGTAAACTTGCCCTTTCCATCGTTCGTATAAAGTCGGTCTTGCAAAGATTTATCGTTGGGGGCATATTCGTTGTACCCACCACTCACTATGTAGAGATCCATGTCCTGGTCTCCATCCGCATCAAAAAATAATGCATCAGCATCCGTATACTGGTTTAAGACAGGATTTAATGCTGATTCATCAAATGAACCCTGCTTATTCTGGATATAAAGTTTTCCCGCATTTCCCTGGGCACCACCGCTAAAAATATCTACTCTTCCGTCGTTGTTTACATCTCCGGAAGCCATAATGGGTCCGCAAGCGGTTAGCATGGTTAACAATAGAGGTTGCCTTTTAAAATCATTGAAGCCTTCCTCAACATGCGTGTAGTCAATCAGTGGTTTTACTTTCGAGAATACTCCTTTCGCAATGAAAGCGGGGTTTTTTTGTTTATTGATGTTGCGTGTCTCCTTTATCTCCAATAATTGATTGACCTTTATTTCATATAATAATAAAGTATTGCCAGACGGCCATGTTATTTTTACCGAATCAACCTGGGCCGTTTTTCCCAATCCGATATGAATCCGGTCACTTACCGACGATTGAAATCCGCGGGTGGGCATTTGTTCGAAGTACTGAACCGTTTCTCCCGTGAATACCCGGATCTTGGCACCGAATGCTGCCAAATTTTTTCCGGCACCTTTCAGGGAAATCTGAAGATAATTTTGATCCGGAAAATTATCCCTGCTGAGATTTTTAAAAACAGAGGCCGGCGCATTTTGATTATTAACGATTAAATCAAGGTCACCATCATTATCGAGATCTGCATAGGCGGCGCCGTTAGAGAAATTAAGTTCCTTAAATCCCCATGTCTGCGATTTGTCGCTAAAGGTCAAATCGCCGTTATTCTTGTACAAATAATTATGTACTGGCGTTGAGGTCATGGTGCTCACCAGATGAAAGGTATCCGCCTTTTCCTTTGCCTTTCCTTTTTCAAAATAATAATCACCCTTGTATTTTAGAAAATCACGGTTGGTGTAATCACGGTAGTAGCCATTGGTGATAAAAAGATCTTTAAATCCATCATTGTCATAATCTGCAAACAGCGCAGCCCAACTCCAATCAGTTTTTGATACCCCGGCAAACTGGCCTATTTCACTATACGTACCATCACCATTATTGAGATGAAGCATGTTTCGCATGTTTTGAAAATAAAAACCATTTAAAACCATCAAAGCATAGTGCTCATAATTCTCCGGGCCATACAACAGTTTTTGTCTTTCATTATTTTCAGGTAACATATCGAGTGTAAAAATGTCAGGCCACTCATCGTTGTTAATATCACTCACATCACAACCCATAGAAAAATAAGAAATGTGCTGCATGTATTCTATCAGGCGATCAGTGAACGTGCCATCTCCGTTGTTGATGTAGAGGTAATCAGGTTCGATATAATCATTGGATACATAGATGTCAGGCCAGCCATCTTTATTAACGTCCGACACGCTGATACCCAGACCGAAACCTAGTGGATTCCCTTTAATTCCTGCTTGCTCACTGATATCAACAAAACGGCCACCATCATTTCTAAAGAGTTTATCGCCGGCATAGGGATGTCTTGTTTTTTTGGCTTTGGAAAATTCAAACTCCTGTATCACCACCACATTGTGGTTTAGCAGGTACATATCCAGGTCTCCGTCGTTATCAAAATCAAAAAAGGAAGCCTGGGTTGAGTGACCCGGATCATCCAAACCAAACTCAGCACCTTTTTCGGTGAACGTAAGATTGCCATTGTTTATGAAAAGTTTGTTTCTGCGTTTTTCAGGATCTCCTTTACCGGAATAGCAAACATAGATATCCAGATGGCCATCGTAGTTCACATCTGCCATGGTCACTCCTGTTTTCCAACCGATATTACAGTCCACACCTGCTGACACGGAAATTTCCTTAAACTTTAGATTGCCAAGATTGATGTACAAAGCATTGGGTGCCATATTACCCGTAAAATATAGATCATCAAGTCCGTCGTTATTGATGTCGCCAACGGCCACCCCACCACCATTATAAAAATACTCGTAGGTCAGGACGTTTGATTTTGGCGTCTCCTGTAATTGGTTTTTAAAATGTATACCTGTTCTGGAAGCGGAGAGCGATTCAAACCGCGATGGGTCCTGCGCATAGACCGACAGATCTAAAAACAGGAATAAACTCAAGAGTGCAACGGTTTTCATGGAATACTCGCTTCAGGTCATATGTTTGAATTGGTAGAAGGTAATTCAGAGGCTATTGTCTCCGTATTCATATGGCCCGGGCCAACTATAAAGTTAAAAAATAAGGATGGTTCCACGCAATTATAAAAAAACTAATCACAACCCGGTAAACACGATAAGTTTTAAATAAAGTGTTAAAAGAGAAAATCTTGCGGCGGCTTTAAAATAACTCTATATTTCATGTATTTTCTATGCACATTTCCAGCATTGGATACTCAATATGATACCGGTACAACTCAAAAACCTTGCTTTTTTGAAAAGTTATTCCTCTCTGCCGTTTTAATACATTGCACCATGCACCAAAGGATTGTTTTTCTCCTGCTCGTTTTGCTAATAATGCAAACAAAACTCTCCGCTGACCTTTTTGCGCAAAACTCCTGGTCTGTTAAATATTCGGGCATCGGGACTTTCTCGTCCCCCCGGGTAACTGACTTTAATGGAGACGGAATTGGAGATATCGTTTTTGGCGCCGGGCGGGAAGAATTCAAGGCATGTGATTCAGCCGTTATCGCCCTTGACGGCCGCACCGGGCAAATGCTTTGGCACATTCCCTCCACTGACCATATTTTCGGTTCTGCTTCACTGAAAGATCTAAACGGCGATGGCACACAAGACGTCATTATTGGCGGGCGGTCAGCTGAATTATTCGCGATAAACGGGAAGACTGGAAAAGTGATCTGGAAATTTGACAATAAGCAAGGCAAAAAGAAATGGTACAACTTTTATAACCCGCAATTTATTCACGATCAGAATCAGGATGGTATGGAAGACATTCTGATTTCAAATGGGGGAAACGTGCTGGCAGGACCGTATGATGTGATCAACCGATATCCGGGCAATCTGGTAGTGATCAGTGGCAGGGATGGAAAGCTTTTGGCAAAGGCCCCCATGCCCGATAAAAAGGAAACCTATATGTCTGTTGTTGCTATTCCCTTTCAGAAGGAAAATGACTACAGGGTAATCTTTGGAACAGGAGGAGAAACAATAGGCGGCAATCTTTATGTCACAACGCTTTCTGCTATTTTTAAGGGTGACCTGACAACCGCTACCAAATTGGATAGCAGTCCGGATAAAGGGTTCATTGCCCCGGCTGTGTGGATCGATATTACCAAAGATTCTATTCCTGATATTGTGGCTAATGCCGTGGATGGAAGATTATTAGCATTCGATGGTAAAACCTATCAACTTATCTGGTCAGTGAATATTCCTAACTCGGAAGCTTATAGTTCCATCGCACCGGGATATTTTACAGAGGATGTAATTCCGGATTTCTTTGTTTCGTTCGCCATTGGTGAGTGGCCTACACTTGAATGGAGCAAGCAGGCTATGGTTGATGGTGCCTCAGGAAAAATTCTCTATATCGATTCGCTTGGGTTTTACCAAACCAGTACCCCGGTCGTTGTCGACCTGGATGGTAACGGAAAAGACGAAGCTCTTTTAAGCCTCAACATCCATGTCTACGATGAAAATAATAAACGTGCGCTTTTCAATATGCTGGTTAGCCTCGATTTCAAAACCAATGAGGTAAACCAGATCACCGACCAGATAAAAGGAAGTAACATCTCCACAACACCCTGGATCGGTGATATGGATAATGATGGCATGCTTGATATCGTCTATTTCCATGGAACAAATACGCAAAAGTCCTATACCTTTGATGGGATGCAAATCAATCGTGTTGCGACCAAAATACCCATCAAATCAAAAATAAAATGGGGGGCGTATATGGGGAGTGACTATAATGGGATTTTCGAAGGCAGTCTACAGTCCACAGTCGATGGTCAACAGTAGTTTAGCATAGGCATTTAGGCATTTAGGTATTAGGCATTAGGTATTAGGTATTAGGTATTAGGTATTAGGTATTAGGTATCAGGTATGAGGAATTAGGAATTCAGGTAATTGAAGTATCGGTTGGCGACTAGTGTTAAGTTAAGCGAATTCTGACGCCTTCCCCCTCAGAGTCACCGGTCTCCGGGACTCTGAGGCTTCGAGGTCCACTTTCGATATATACTCAAGTTTTAATTCAATTTTCAAGCGCCAAAGTAAACTTAACATAACACTAGTGTCATTTGTCATTGGCCGGCATCGCGCAGGGATGCCGAAACTTGAAACGTTTCATTAGTGTATTAAATTTTAACAAAATAACGCAATACTATTATTTGTTCTTTCATTGATCCTTTCTCCGCAGGTCTCCCGTCTCGGGGACCCTGCGGTTTAAAGTGAAGGTGTATTAAATTTTTGACCATGAAAATTGAAAAATTATTAATTATTCTTTCCCTCGTTGCCATTCACTGGAATTCAAATGGACAATCGCCTGAAATTATCAGCATTCAGCAGCGGCAGGATTCCGTAGGACTTTACGAAAAGTTTGAACTTTCCCTTCATTTGAAGTGTGAATTTCAAAACCCCTTTGATCCTGATGACATTAACATTACCGCCACCTTTACATCTCCCGGAGGCAAAAAGTGGAACATCCACGGATTTTATTATTACACGGGAGGAATGTTGTGGAAGATCCGGTTTTCCCCCAATGAAACGGGCTTGTGGAAATATACCGTTCATGTGCGCGATAAAAAGGGTGAAACTACCAGTGAATCAAAATCATTCAAGGCTATTCTCTCCTCCAGAAAGGGTCCTATACAAGTATCATCCAACAAACGCTATCTTCAATACCCGGATGGGTCGACATTCTTTGGGGTGGGGTTATGGTATAACGATGGTTATGCGGGCTTCAACAGTGGAAGGGTTACCCCTGCAAACCTGGATCAACTCAAAACGTTGGGAGTAAATTTCATCAGCACATTCATAACCCCACTCGAAACACAGGGCAGCGGACTCGGGAGGTACGATCAGAATATTTCCGGACGACTGGATGAACTGTTTGAATTGTGCGAATCACGTGATATGTTACTGAGCCTGAATCTTTGGTTTCACTCCTATCTTTCAGAGACAGTTTGGGGTGGCGGAAACGTCCGTTGGTATACGAACCCATATCAACAGGTTACTACGGCCAAAGAATTTTATAGCAGTGAACCCGCCTGGAAATTACAGGAAAAATTATACCGTTATTTTATTGCCCGGTGGGGATACAGCAGGTCACTCGCCATGTGGTTCATAGTAGACGAGGTAAACGGCACAGACGGCTGGGTGTCCGGAGATAGTCTTGGGGCAGCAAGATGGGGTGGAAAAGTCCATTCCTATTTTAAAGACCATGACCCGTATAATCATCTTACCACCGGAACGAGAAGTGGCGGTATAAAAGAGTTCTGGCACGAAGGCTATCAAATTTTCGACCTTGCCGCGCGCGAGATTTATGAAGCTCAGGGATATCCCATGAATAAAAGCGCCTCGCTTGATTCGGCAACGGTACATCCACTGACCCATAGTTTCAGCAACTACGCTAATCAGATCAGCAAACTTTGGAACGGCTATGAAAAGCCTGCGATCATTGGTGAAACAGGATGGGATCACACATTTTATGAGCCGAATATGCCCGGGTATCTTTCCCTTTATCACAATGCGCTTTGGGTGACGCTTGCGTCAGGCACAGCGATGACACCCTTTTGGTGGGCATACTCCGACAAATTAAATGATAATGTCGTTACTCACCAGATCCTCAGTCTGAGAAAATTTACCGATCAGATTCCATTGGCAAAGCTAACCGATTTAGTACCCTTTGATATTAGTATGGCGGAAGGCAATGGGTACGGCATGAAAAGCAATGAATTTATTTTTGGGTGGGTGGTCAACCCATACACCGATGTGGCAGGCGAAAATGTCAAAATAACTTCCCTGAAAAATGGCAAATACAAAGTAAGACTTTACCATACCTGGCGTGGCGAATTCCTGCAGGAAACGGAAATGGTAAGTACCGATGGAACGCTAGCCATCCAGTTACCATTTTTGCATACAACCGGTTCTCATTCAAATTATACAGGCCCAGATATGGCTTTTATTCTTCAGTGGCTGCAGGAAGCACCCGAGAAAGATGCTAAGACAAAAAGCAAAAAAGTAAAGGCACGGTAAGTTTGACTTAATCAGAAACTTGATGATGAGACTTTCTTTCATGATCTCCCTTATCGGGATTGGTTTGCTATTTGAGTTGACTTTGTGCAGCAAGCCCAGAAAAAAAAGTGAACTGATTTGGGATAAGAACTTTTCAGGCATTGGTTCACAATCTTCACCGCGCGCGGCGGATCTAAACAAAGACGGTATATTGGATATCGTAGTCGGCGCCGGGAAGAATGAATATCAATACAGCGATCAGGGGATTCTCGCGCTGGATGGAAAATCTGGAGACGTGATGTGGCAACAGGAGGCTGATGACCAGGTGTATGGAAGCGCCACTTTTTACGATGTGACCGGAGATGGGATTGCCGACATTTTTATCGGAGGAAGGTCTCCGCATTTTAAAGCGCTGGATGGGGAAACCGGAAAAATATTATGGCAATACAAATATCACCTTGAGCAGGATTCAATTCTTCAATTTGCCAGATTCAATTTTAACAACAGCGTGTTGGTTCCCGACCAAAACGGGGACGGCTTACAGGATATATTGACGGTTAACGGAGGTAATTCAAAGGCCAAACCAAATTCCGAAAAAAACAGATTTCCCGGTGTGTTGATTTTGTTTGATTCTAAAACCGGAAATATTCTCTCTGCAGATACGATGCCGGATGGAAAGGAGTCCTATATGTCCCCCGTCGGTTACCAGGACCCTGATAGCGATCAGTTTATCCTGCTTTTCGGAACCGGTGGGGAAACAATTTCCGGTAATTTATACAAAAGCACCCTTTCCGATTTAATGCAAAAAAAACTTTACAGGGCAAAAATTTTAGCCTCTGAGAAAGGTCATGGGTTTATTGCCCCCCCGGTAATAGCGGATATATCCGGAGATATGCATCCGGATATAGTAGCCATATCACATGGGAGCACCGTGTTTGCGATCGACGGGGAAACAGGCCAGCAACTATGGCAACAAAATATCCCTGGCACCGAGTCAAGCAATAGTTTTGCTGTTGGCTATTTTACCAGTGATAAGGTACCCGATTTTTTCACTTTCGTCAGTAAGGGGTTATGGCCTAACAGCACCGGATCTTTGCAAGTGATGTTCGATGGAAAAAATGGTCAAATAGCGTATATGGATTCGATAGGTTGCACCGGTTACTCCTCCCCTGTAGTATATGACATAAACCACGACGGTCGGGATGAGGCGATCATTAGTATAAACGAATATGACTGTGCCCTTGGTTTCACCGGTAGCTCTCCCACCACCATAGAGAACAAGCTTATCGCGATTGACTTTAAGAAAAATATGTTTCAGATCATCGATCAGCAAAAGGGGTTCAAAAACGTCTTTTCAACCCCATGGATCGGAGATATGGATGACGATGGATATCTCGATGTTGTGCATTGTCTATATTTTCATCATGCAGACCTTCTTAGTTTTATGGGCATGCGCGTGAAGCGTATAGCCACACCGATACGGGTCAGGGACCATCCGGTATGGGGTTCTTACATGGGATCTAAAGGGGACGGGATTTTTAAAACAGACTAAAACCAAATCGCAATCGACATTGTTGAAATTCAAATCTCTTCAACCAGGTAGAATATTTACTATAATGGCGTTAACGCTTTCAAGTTGACCAAGATAAAAACAAGTATTTTGAAGTCCGCCAAACCGAACTGTCCCTTTCTAAAATTATTTAGGACATGTGGAGGTATAGAAATGCCTTTAAAAATAATGTTGATACAGATAAAAAAACCATATTTCCGGGTTAAAGGATCTTCCTTTTTCGGAATTTATCTAACCTCAGATAAAACTTTTTAAGATGCGAAGTGCCTTATGATGAAACTCTAAGGAGACTATTTATCAAATGAATAAAAAAAGAGCCCTTGAAAAGTTCAAGGGCTCTTAATTTGATTTTAGGAAAATAAATTATTCAGATCCACCATCCCACCAGACTCTGGATGTATAATTGTTAACATCACCTTCTGTGAAATTAGCATTACCTGCCACTTCGGTAGAAGGATACATAAGTCTTCTAGGGATAGTACCACCGGTAACATTTCCTGGATAATTACTGGGAACCAAGACAGGGAATCCTGTTCTTCTCCAGTCTGCCCATGCTTCCCACCAGTTCAGGAATTTACTCACCCACAATTGTTCACCAATCATTTCCAATGCAGGCCGGCTTGCATAAGGATAAGTGGCCAGGTACGCATTAACCTGAGCGTCTGTTACCGTGAGCGCTGTAGTCGCCGCAGCAACACCCTGCCCAAACGGAGTATACATTTGCATGGCCGATTTTACAGCGGCATTGTAATGAGTTGCAGCAGCAGTAACTCCGCCAATTCCCCTTTCCGCAGCCTCCGCCAAAAGAAACTCGACTTCAGCATGGTTCATGATCATATACGGGTCATCATCCTGCAACAAAAGAAAGTTTATCCTTGAATAAGTCTGAATCTCCACGATAGCCTTGCCCTCAATGGCTTCAAGATCTGCATGATCCTTTCCGTTTGGTAAACCCTTTTGAGCTAATGGACTAACATTTATAGGAAGCCACGCCGTAGCATTCCAGTCAGCGATTCCTCCGCTGATGATCATCAGCCTTGGGTCGTCATCCGCAACAGTACCAGGGTCGGTTCCTTTTAGAAAATCTACCAGTCTCTTACTTAAAAAAGAAGGATTTCCCCCATCACCAGGATAAAATGCCCTTGAAATTCCATTTTGGTTAGTCCACTCGCTAGGTCCGATCGACATCGGTATCCAAACGTTGTCATCGTTGCTGGTAAATACTCCACCAGCAACAGCTTTCTGAACATACGTATTAGCCATTGCAGGATCTACGTTGGAAACGCGCATCGCCATTCTAAGCATAAGTGAGTACGCCCATTTTTGCCATTTCGCGATGTCGCCCTTGTAAATCATATCGGCCTTCTTAAAGCCTTCATCAGGATTTGAGGCACTCATTGCAGCGGCAGCTTCACCCAATTCCTTTAACATGTCGGCGTAAATCACTGACTGCTTATCATATTTCGGAAAATAAATCAGTTCCAAACCCTTGTTTGCTTCAAAGTAAGGTACTGCTCCATAAAAATCGGTAACCCTCAGAATACTAAACGCCTTCAGTATTCTGGCTGCGTTCCGCATGTTCACTTTGTTACCAGCGTCATACCCGCCCGGACCGGTTTGTCTGAGAATTTCTGCAATGTTTTTTAGCTGATCATTGTAGGTAAAATCAAACGGCGCGGATGAAGTCTCAGCGTTGTCACGGTAAAAATTACCGGTTGCTGATATACCCCCCGGGGTTGCCAATTGCTGAATGGCCGTGGAGGCCATGCCTATATTCGTTCTCCAGTCCGTATAACGGTTGTCTCCCGAGGTACCATTGGAAGCAATTCCAAGCTCCGCAGCCGAAAACAAAAAATTCAAATCAATCTGATTAACCGCCTGCGGATTGATGTTCAACTCATGTAGCTCTTCCGTGTCGCAGCTGACAACAAAAGTCATCACGACCAGTGAGCACAGGGTTGTTTTTAATATATGTTTCATTTCTTTTACAATTTAGTGGTTAGAACTGTGCTCTTAAGTTAAAGCCATAGCTTCGCGTTGAAGGAAATCCAAAATAATCCAGACCCTGACCGTTACCATTCGCGTAAGAGGATTCCGGATCGATATTATCAACGTTTTTATACAGGATAGATAAATTCCGGCCAACAAACGACAAACTCAGATTTTTGAAAGGTGTCTTGTCCAGCATCTGACGCGGGAAATTATAACCAAACGTTACTTGTCTGAGTTTTACAAATGTGGCATCGTAAATAAACATATCCGTCACACCATTTGATTCACCTTGCACTGAGCCCCAATAACTTTGTGCTTGCTGAGCAGTGAGGGTCAGGTTAAAGTCCTCATAAATAGGATTTCCACTGGCATCCTTACCGGTTTCTGTAACACCGGATACTGATAGGGGAGCCTCACCTTCACGTCCCTGTAGGGTTTGCTTATGTAATCCGGCAGAAGTCATCCGCATATTTGTACCGGACAAAATATCTCCACCGATTTTAAAGTCAATCAGGAAGCTCAGATTAAAACCTTTGTAGGTAATGGAGTTATTTAAACCACCTGTCCAGTCTGGAACACCATTTCCAATAATTTGATAACCAGCTGATCCAACTGGTCGCCCGTCAATGAAAAATACAGGACGACCATCGGGAGAGAGTTTTTGAACACGGCCAGTGATCATTCCAAACGGATATCCTACGATATGTTTAATAAACACGTTTCTGGATCTTGGTTCCTCAACAATCAACTGATTATTCCCTTCAATAAGTGAAATTACTTTATTTTTATTTTTTGCTAAATTAAGTGAAACATCCCATGTCATAGGTCCTGTTACCGGTGTTGCCGTTAATAAGATTTCAAGACCTTTGTTTTCTAACTCACCCACGTTTACAGTAGTTGAGCCAAAGCCTGTAGCCCTTGAGATGGTTGCTCTAAGTTGATCATTCGTTGTCTTTTGGCTGTAATAGGTAAGATCAAGGCCAATTCTGTTCTCAAATAACCGTAAGTCAAGACCAAATTCAAGCTCAGAGGAATTCAATGGCTTTAATAAGGGGTTTGGAATATTACCATTGGCTCCGCCGGCGGATGAAAATGAGGCCATGGTATAGCCTAAGTGCGTATTACCATTGAGTGAGTAGGTCAGGTTGACATCATATGGATTTACTGTCGAGTTACCTACCACCGCATAAGATGCCCTTAACTTTCCAAAAGAAATCAACGAAGGCATTTCAAATGCGTCGGAGAATACAAAGCTGGTTCCAAGGGATGGATAAAGAATGCTGTTAAACTCAGGATTCAAAACCGAAAACCAGTCATTACGGGCAGTTGCCGTTAAAAACAATATATTATCATAGCTTATTTCTGCCGATCCAAAAAGTGAATTAATTCCGGAAGAAGAGAATCCATAACCCCAGGTCCGAGTTACAGTATTGTTAATGGCTTCAAAGAAAGCTACGTTAAATCCATTTCCATTTATGGAAAGTCTCTCGTTTTCTCTTCTCATGCGGTTACCACCAACAAATGCGTTGAAATTGAATTTACTAAACGACTTATTGACACCTACAGTATATTCCATGTTAATTTCCCTAACCCGGTTTTCCCCCTCACTTAGAGAACCTCCCCTTTGGAATCCTGTGCCTTGCGGAACCAAATCTGTTTCCCTTCTCGTATACCAATCCATACCTACGCGGCCTGCCATGTAAAGCCAGTCGGTTATATCATACCTTACCTGGCCGGAAGCTATCAACCGGTCCCTCCTGTCATCATTATTGAACTGGTATGCTGTCCACCAAGGATTCTGGTGCCAGGCATTGTCCCCATGCTGTTGGTATTCTTCACCTGCAACTTTGCCCCAAATAGCAAGGCTTGCAGCATCAATACTTTGTGGAATTGCTCCAAGCTTGCCAGGATCTCCGCGGTAATTCTCCACATTTAGATTCGCAGGTACGTAATACATTGATAAAATTCCATTAGCTGGTGAATCTGAAAGGTATGGGCGGTTATCTGCATACTCATGTGAATACATAACCTTAGAAACAAAAGTAAATTTCTTACCGAATTTAGAATTGGTAGACAATGAAATGTTTTGTCTGTCAAATCCAGCATTGGGAACGACCGATGTTCCCCTTAAATCGGCAAATGAAAAACGAAAATTTTGTGTATCACTTCCGCCGGTTAAGGCTATGCTATTTGTAAAAGTGGAACCGGTTTGGAAAAAGCGTTTCCAGTTGTCACCAGCATGAGCATAAGGCCTCACAACTCCGTCGAATTGAATATTTTCGGTAGTTCCGCTGCCGAACTTGGGTCCCCACGAGGCATTTCCCCAGTTCCAGGCTTCGGTTTGATTGCGGGGCGCAACCGCTATGCGAGTAGATAAAGGATCAAGTGGATCAGATAAGACGTATCCTCCGCTTCCATAATCTTGTTGAAAATCGCGCTGATCATTTATAGTTTCCATCACGTAGTTGGAATTTACTTCAACGCCAATACCTTTTCTTGAAGTGCCTTTTTTAGTAACAATATTGATTACTCCGTTCGCTGCACGTGATCCGTAAAGCGCAGCTGCATTAGCACCTTTCAACACAGTGATGGATTCTATATCATCAGGATTGATACTCGACATACCATCACCTTCATCGCGACCGCCCCATATACCTGCCTGACCAAAGCCAGAATTATCCATGGGAATACCATCTATTACATAGAGCGGTTGATTGTTACCTTGCAGGGATTTATTTCCACGGATAATGACACGGGAGGAACCTGCTGGTCCGGAAGCTATCTTGCTTACATTCACCCCTGCCACGCGCCCCGCCAGACCATTGGCCAGACTGTTTTCACGGGCTTCCGTTAAATTACTTCCATCTACTGTCGTCAGGGAATAACCTAACGCCTTTTTATCCCTTTCGATACCAAGGGCAGTAACCACGACTTCGTTCAGTTGCCGGGTATCCTCCACTATTGTAACGTCTACCGATGTACGCGTCCCCACTTCCACTTCCTGGGTTGCGTAACCAATAAAAGAAAAGACAAGTGTGTTAGCATCGTTATTCATCGCAATTGAATAGGCGCCCGCTGCATCGGTTGTTGTTCCGACTGAGGTACCTTTTACAATCACGTTTACGCCAGGCATTCCGTTGCCCTGGTCGTCTTTGACATTACCTGAAACGGTTTTTTGTGCAAAAGCTGAAAAGCTTCCGATCACAAAAAACACTATCAAGGTAAAAATTGGGTATCGTTGTTTCATAGATAATTGGTTTTAATAAAAGATTCGTTTGGGCTTAAAATTTACATGTTACAAGTCCCTTAGGCAACCTGGTGCCCGGGGGAAGAAAATTACGTGTCTGTTCTGTCCCCTTGGTTCAGGGGATATTCCTCATCCTGGGTTTAAGGTCGTATATATGATATTCTGGAAACTACTCATGATCGCACCGTTATTATTAACTTCATTTCGTGGACAAGGCCTTCTGTGAAACTTTCTATATGAGTAGAGTTTAAAGTCGAAATTAAAATTTTGAAATGATTTTAGTGTGAAAGATAGAAGAATTATTTCAGAAACGGTTGCGCAAACGTTTGAAGTTTGACAAAAGGCACAATTTTTTAGAGTATTACCGGCTATTTCTAACAATTTTAGGTGTGTGCGGAAACAACACCGAAATCTTACCCGTTGGCTTTCTTATAATTCTGGTCAGTATGATTTTCGCATAACTGACATTCTTACGAATTATCCTGGAAAAACCACCAGAATGAAGCCCCTTTTTTGACCTATAGATGTTAGCCATTACTGTCGTTAAATGTCTGTTCTGCCCACACTTTTACCAACAAACTTTTCATTCATCTGACTTTCGGAAAATCCGTTCCATTTAACACGATTGTGTTTCGGTCTCCCGATAAATCCTTATTTTCGCCGTCTTAATATTATGGCACTGTACGATCATTATCCCCTTTCTATCAACAACTCTCTCTCGGGAAAAAAAGAAACGTTCGAAACGATCCATCCTGGTAAGGTGGGGATGTACGTTTGCGGCCCTACTGTCTATAATAAAGTCCATCTTGGGAATGTCCGCACTTTTCTCACTTTCGATATTATTTACAGGTACCTCAGGTATATAGGATATAAAGTCCGTTACGTCCGAAACATTACCGATGTCGGTCACCTGGAGAATGATGCGGATGAAGGAGAAGACAAAATCGCTAAAAGAGCCAGACTGGAACAGCTTGAACCAATGGAGATCGTCAAGCAGTATACAGAAGACTTTCATGAAGTGATGCGCCAGTTTAATATTCAACCCCCAAGCATTGAACCCTCGGCCACCGGACATATTGTCGAACAGATTGATATTATCAAAAGATTATTGGAAAAAGGTTTTGCCTACGCTGTCAATGGGTCAGTGTATTTTGATGTTAAAAAATACAATCAACATTATCCTTACGGGATATTATCTGGTCGAAAGATTGAGGAGTTAATGGAAAGCGGACGTGATCTGGATAGCCAGGATGAAAAACGTGAGAAGATCGATTTTGCACTATGGAAAAAAGCATCCACCGCGCACATCATGCGTTGGCCCTCTCCGTGGGGCGAAGGTTTCCCAGGGTGGCATATCGAATGCACGGTAATGAGCACCAAATATTTAGGCGAAACTTTCGACATTCACGGAGGCGGGATGGATCTTAAATTTCCGCACCATGAATGTGAAATCGCGCAGGCGACAAGTGCCAATGGAAAACCTCCTGTTCACTACTGGATGCACGCCAATATGCTTACCGTTAATGGTCAGAAAATGAGTAAATCATTGGGAAATTCTTTTTTACCTCAGGAATTATTTTCCGGAAATCATCCCCTTCTGGAGAAAGGATATTCACCGTGCACCGTGAGGTTTTTTATGCTGCAGTCACATTATTCCAGCACACTCGATTTCTCCAATGAGGCCCTGCAGGCCGCCGACAAAGGTTACCGAAAATTAAGCCATGCGCTGAAAATCATTAAAAGCATGGAGCATTCAGGGGAGGAAAAAAATATTGTTAATGAAAGAGTGGAAGAGATCAAAAAACTTGTTCATGAGTGTTTCATAAATATGAGCGATGACTTTAATTCCGCAAAAACACTCGCTGTATTATTTGAAATGTCTTCACGCATAAATGATTTAAAATCCGGGAATATATCCCTGGATGAAATTAACCCCGAAACTTTCCGGGCATTTAAGTCAACCTTTATCGGTTTCATGGAAGAGGTACTCGGGTTAAAAGAAGACGTCTCGCGTGATGAAAAACTTCTTGAAAGTGTTATACAAGTGTTAATCGATTTAAGGAAAAAGGCGCGTGAAGACCGAAACTATGCCTTGTCAGATAAGATTCGGGATGATCTTAAATACCTGGGCGTGCAATTAATGGATGGAAAAGAGGGCGAAATGAGTTTTACAATTGATTGAGTGCGAAGATGTTGAAAAAAATATTTGTTCTCCCCATCCGATTATACCAGCTCACACTTTCCCCGTTGCTGGGAGCCCATTGTCGTCACACCCCTTCTTGTTCGCAGTATGCCATTGAAGCCATTACGGAATGGGGTATCTTAAAAGGGACCTGGCTGGGGATGAAAAGAATCGGCCGGTGCCACCCCTGGGGAACCAGCGGATATGATCCGGTTCCAAAAAAACCCTCATAGCTTATAATTACCATTTACTACACGTTGCAATCGTTAGCGAAATTTTATTCAAATCGAATGCAATCGTTTCCTGTGAACTTAAAAAGAGAACCTGTACATTTAGCGCAATCATATTATCTCATATTATGCCTGATTTTCAAATTAAAAAGAGTTCAAAAACGTATGACGTCTGTATTGTTGGTTCAGGAGCGGGCGGTGGAATGGCCGCTTATACCCTTGCCAACGCCGGTATCAAGGTAGTTTTATTAGAGGCGGGTCCCATGTATGACCCGGCTAAAAATGTCACACAATTAAAATGGCCGTATGATTCTCCCCGAAGAGGAGCGAGTACTCCGCTGCGGCAATTCGGTGATTTTGATGCTGCCTATGGCGGGTGGGACATCGAAGGAGAACCTTACACCCATAAAGATGGCACTGAATTCGACTGGTTTCGGTCGCGCATGTTGGGGGGTCGAACAAACCACTGGGGTCGTATATCACTCAGGTTTGGTGAAAAAGATTTTAAACACAAAAGTATTGATGGTTTGGGTGACGACTGGCCAATTGGTTACGAAGACGTTAAGCCATATTACGATAAGGTAGACCGTTTGGTAGGCGTTTTCGGGTCTATTGAAAACATGCCCAACGAACCTGATGGTATCTTCCTGCCTCCACCTAAACCCCGTTTGCTGGATCTGTTTTTTAAAGATGCCGGATCGAAGTTGGGAATCCCTGTTATCCCTTCCAGACTTTCTATTTTAACAAAACAACTGGAGAACAATAAAAACAGAGGCGCCTGCTTTTTCTGCGCGCAATGCAATCGCGGTTGTACCGTGCATGCGGATTTTTCATCCTCTTCCGTTTTGATGAATCCCGCGATGGCTACCGGCAATGTGGATGTGATACCCAACGCCATGGCACGCGAAGTAATGACCAATGAACAAGGATTGGCTACCGGAGTTTCCTATATTAATAAAGACGATATGCAGGAATCTGTGGTCAACGCCAAGATTGTGGTGTTGGCGGCCAGTGCCTGCGAGTCTTCGAGGATCTTACTGAACTCTAAATCCAGCCGTCATTCCAATGGGCTGGCCAATTCCAGCAATATTGTTGGCAAGTATCTCCATGATTCTACCGGTGCGTCTATGGGTGGAATTCTTCCAAATTTATTGGGAAGAAAACGATACAATGAAGATGGTGTGGGTGGGATGCATGTTTACACCCCGTGGTGGCTTGATAATAAAAAACTGGATTTCCCCAGAGGATATCATATTGAATTTGGCGGAGGTATGGGAATGCCCGGATACGGTTTCGGTTTTGGTATACACAATACCAATGGCAAATACCCGGGTCGTGATGGGAAACAAAAAGCTGCCGGAGGTTACGGCGCATCGCTGAAAGATGATTATCGCTATTATTACGGCGCCACCTTTGGTATGTCCGGGCGCGGTGAAGCCATAGCGAGGGAAGATAACTATTGTGAAATCGACCCGACAACGGTGGATAAATTCGGTATTCCTGTTCTTCGTTTCCATTACAAGTGGAGCGATTACGAAATTAAACAGGCGAAACACATGAAAGAAACTTTCGCTGAGATCATTGATACGATGGGAGGTGTAGTGACATACGGTAAATCTACAGCAGAAGAAAATTATGGTATTGAAG
>JBDSIM010000234.1:0-11816 GCA_039917935.1 Cyclobacteriaceae bacterium
GATGGTACACCCTGATAAGCGTTTTCCAATTCTGCCAAATCAAATTTCTTCATTCTGAGAAACGCCTCTGTTACGCGCGCCAGGCGCTCGGGGTCCTCATCGCCCATCATCTTATCCATTGCTTCAGGCACTACCTGCCAGGAAACGCCGAACTTGTCCTTAAGCCATCCGCACTGTTCTGCTTCCGGAACAGCCGAAAGTTTCTCCCAGTAATAATCAATTTGTTTTTGCGTTTGGCACTTGACCATAAACGAGACCGCCTCGTTAAATTTGAAGCCATGTTCGCGTGCGCTGTCCATCGCAGCGAACCAGGACTTCTCCAACATAAAGTCAGCGAACATGATTGTTCCTTCCTTGTCCGGAACTTGATCCGGCCCGTAGCGATGCGTCTCACCCTTTTTCGAATCTTTGAACACGGAGACATAAAAGTTGATGGCGTCTTCGGCGCGTCCGGCTTTATCATCTACAAACATAAGCGATGGCATTATCATCGGCCTGGGGTCACCCTCCGGGTTGGTGAGGATTAATTGCCAAGAGAGGCCGAACTTATCCTGGATCCAGCCATACCGTTTACTGAAGGGGTACTCGTCGATTGGCATAAGCACCGTGCCGCCTTCTGACAACTTTTCCCAAGCTTTGTCTAATGCCTTCTTTGCTTCCTTTTCCGGTGATGAGGATTCTTTGAAGAACAGCGGATCGAAATTCACCATAAAAGATACTGAGGATTGAAGGTGAATAAGGGACCAGCACTGATCGACATAAATTTCTGTCCCCAAAGCTCAAACGAAACGATATCACAGTCACCCGACGGCGTATCGTGGATGACTGAAGTGTTGACAATTTTGGAGGCCGGAAAAACGGAAGTATAAAATCTCGCCGCTTCCTTTGCTTCCTTAGCAAACCAGAGATGTGGTGTTATTTTTTGCATGGCACTACTGTTTCGTTTTGTTGAGACAAATGTAGTGAGCGAATTAACAGCTTATGCAGTCCGGACGCGCCAATTTGCGGGTGATTTGCGGCGGCTGGTTTATGAAGAACGAACGTACCTGCACGCTGACTTTTTCGACCTCAAGAACGATGGGCAAGGGAGCTGCATGACAAGGGTCTACTCGAGAATATAACTGCAATCCTTAATATCAGGCAGCGCATCGGAAGCCTCAGAGATAGTAAAACGGTGAGGGCGTGGCCTAACCCGGGTATGCGGAAAAGAGAAACTGGCAAATCCCGAAAAATGTCCCGAGTAAAATGTATTCCGTTGTTAATTGATAATCAACAGTTTAAATGTCGGATTATAAAGTGATGGTATAATATTTTTCCCGTAGCCTGTATAAGATATCGGTTTTGAAAATGTAAACTTTGTTTTATTTGTATACCGCTTTTAAGGGAAATAAACTGAGAAGCATAACACAATCTAGTGATGCAGTTCAACATTGACGCCGTAAAACAAAACACCTTTGATGCCATTGTTATTGGCTCGGGGATAAGCGGAGGATGGGCCGCGAAAGAACTTTGTGAAAAAGGATTGAAAACGTTGGTACTCGAACGCGGCCGGAACGTGGTGCACAACAAGGATTATCCAACGGCGAATTGGAATCCCTGGGATTTCCGCCATGGGGGAGGTTTACCACGAAAGCACCTCGACGAAAATCCACTCATTAGCAAAGCTGCCGGGTACGGTGAAGACACACTTCACTTTTTTATAAAGGACAAAGATCATCCGTACGTCCAGGAAAAACCCTTTGACTGGATCCGCGGATACCAGGTGGGTGGTAAGTCATTGACCTGGGGGCGAGCCACACAGCGTTGGAGTAAACATGAATTTATTGCTCCGGCAAAATTCGGTTACGGACTTGACTGGCCCATCCGTTATGAAGATGTTGCCCCTTGGTATTCACATGTTGAGGAGTTTATCGGTGTGTGTGGAAGTAAGGATGGAATTGAGGCAATGCCTGATGGAGAATTTCTTCCGCCGTTTGATTTTAACTGTGTGGAATCACACGTTCAGCAAAGCATAAAGAAGAACTACAATGATCGTCACCTCGTGCATGCGCGATGGGCACACCTGACGCAGCCAAAGGACATCCACCTTCAGCAGGGCCGTGGAAAATGTCAGGCGAGGAACCTTTGCATGCGCGGATGCCCTTTTGGTGGATATTTTAGCTCGGTATCTTCGACATTGCCGTGGGCGGAGAAGACCGGAAACCTTACCATACGTCCGGATTCCGTCGTGCATTCGATCATCTATGATCCGAAGAAGGGAAAGGCTTCCGGTGTGAGGGTCATCGATGCCAACACAAAAGAGGACACGGAATACTATGCGAAGATCATTTTTGTAAATGGCTCTGCCTTGAACAGTGTTTTGGTGCTTCTTAACTCCACGTCAAACCGTTTTCCAACTGGCCTTGGCAATGACAACGGCCTGCTCGGAAAATATGTAGCATTTCACAACTACCGGGCAGGTGCTTCCGGAAATATCGACGGCTTCGAAGATCGTTATTATCGGGGACGCAATCCAACGGAGCCCATAATCGCAAACTACCGCAATCTAGGCAAACAGGAAATGGACTATGTCGGCGGTTTTACGACATTCACGGGAGGCTACCGCACGAGAGGAAATCAGAACGAGATTGAGAATGCTTGCGGCAAGGAACTGAAAGAGGCTTATGCAAAGCCGGGACAATGGGGGGCTTACATGTATATGCAGGGAGAGACAATTCCAAAGAAGAAAAATCATGTGCGGCTAAGTACAACGGAAAAAGATCAGTGGGGAATACCGTTGCTGGTGACGTCGGTAGATTATGACGAGAATGACGAAAAGATGACGAAGGATTTTCTGGAGCAGAGTGTCGCCATGCTCGAGCAGGCGGGTTGCAAAGACATCAGTACCCGGGATTCGAAACAACCTCCGGGCCTTGACATTCACGAGATGGGCGGTTGCCGCATGGGGAGAGATCCCAAAACTTCTCTACTCAATAAATGGAATCAGCTTCACGCCTGTGAAAATGTTTTTGTGACGGATGGCGCGTGTATGACCAGCACCGGGAACCAAAGTCCGTCAATTCTATATATGGCGTTGACAGCCCGGGCAGCGAACTATGCGGTAGAAGAGGTACGGAAGGGAAATTTGTGAGAAAGGGCCGTAACGGTGCCTATTGAGAGTAGGTGATTAATTCTATTTAACATAATATAAATTATATAACTTTCTGGCCGCGTCACGTTTAAATATATCATAAAAGTCAATCTCGGTGGCTGGTGGCTATCGGTTGGCGTTCCGCCAACTGGCAGATTAGCCTTTTCTGGCAAGTTGGTTTCCCTCTGGCATCAAAGAGGTTTATCTCAAGGCTTGGCTGCCGGAGCTTGGGAAATAAAGAAGTTGCGCAAAACTAAATCAAAGCGTAGGTAGGTTCTTGTGGCTTGAGTGTTCCATTTCAGAGCTCCCTTTTTAGGGGGCTTTTTCTCAGCTAATCTAATTTTCTGACTGTGCGTGATCTCCAAATTGAACCAAGATGTGGTGGTCATGAGAAAATTAGGAATAAAGTCACTAGAAAATTTTCCGATTAATGCATAATAAGCCAAAGCCTCCTTGTTTTAAACTATAATGGTATTTGAATACTTTCGCCAATAACTTTATAACCGGGAAGGATAAGATACATGGAAGCCACCAACGCAGATAGTTTATTATTGGAAAAGCTGAAGAAGGAAGTTGATACCAATCTTACCAACTCGCAATTCAGTGTCGAGGAGCTAGCCCGCAACATTGGAATGAGCCGCTCCCAACTACATCGCAAACTCACTCAAATAACCGGGCAATCCGTAAGTCAGTTCATTCGCGAATACCGTCTTCAATTGGGAATGGAGTTGCTGAGGAAAGGTGACCTCACGGCAGCGGAAATAGCTGACCAGATTGGTTTTGGAAGCCCTACTTATTTCAGCAAATGTTTCAACGAATATTACGGGTTCCCTCCCGGTGAAGTAAAAAATAAACTTGCTGAAAGTCCAAATGAACTTGTGCCGGCTAAAAGTACCACTGTATCTGCCCGATCAGTTTATCAAAAAAGTCTTTTTATCAAAGTGTTGGCAGGCATTGCGGTGGTGACCGCTCTGTTACTTGTGTATTTCCGTTTCGCAGCATCAAACAGCGTGGTAGTTAACCGAAACAGTAAATCTATTGCCATCCTTCCATTCAAAAACCTGAGCGAAGATCAGCGCAACGAATATTTTACCGAAGGTGTGATTGAGGCGATACAAACCAGCCTGTCCCAAATCCGCGACCTGCGCGTTATTTCAAGAACATCGGTGGAACAATATCGCGAAAGCGGTAAGTCTGTGCATGAGATTGCCAGCGAGTTAGGTGTGAGAGTGTTGCTGGAAGGAAGCATTCAACGACATAATAATAAAGTAAGAATAGAGGTACGACTCGTGGATGGAGCAAATGAAGCATTGGTCTGGGCAAAAAGCTATGACCGGGAACTTGCAGATGTTTTTGCCATACAAAATGAAATTGCCCAGCAGATTGCCAGTGAACTCAATGCAAAACTTTCACCTGAGGAAAAGTTCAAGCTTTCTAAAACTGATACCGACAATCCGCAAGCCTACGATTTATTCCTGAAAGGTCTGTATGAATTCCGAACCTACACCAACAAAGGTATCCACAGTTCGATTGAGCTATTGTCGCAAGCTGTCGTTTTAGATTCAGGCTATGCCCGAGCGTATGCTCTTCTCGCCTACAGTCATATCGGGCTTGCCACCATCTTCGGGGCTGAATTAAATGCGATGGAGGGATTGCAGAAAGGAAAACCTTTTATCGACAAAGCGCTGGCACTCGACCCGAATCTGGAGGAGGCCCATCTGTTACTTGGCTTTTATCGTTTGTACAATGATTGGAATTTTGAAGGAGCTGAAATTGAATATAAAATTGCGGTTCGTTTGGATCACCCTGACGCTCTCGCTATGTACATCGATTACCTCAACTTTATGAGGCGCCATCAGGAAGCTCTGGTGTTAGCAGAACGATTGAACGCGAAAGATCCGTACTATCCCAATAGTCGGATGATTTTATCCTACTACTATAATAATCGCTTGGAAAAGGCGATTGAGTTTTCTGATTCAAGAATTAGATTATTTAATAACTATTACACTTTGGACTCGCACGGATTTTTGTTACTGCAAATGAAGCGTTACAAAGAAGCCATCAATTATTTTAATAAAGCTATCGCGTTGGAAGGAATTCGGTATCCACGAATGCTGGGATGGATGGGCGCAGCCTTTGCCAAGATGGGGGATAAAACAAAGGCCTTGCAATTGATCGATGAACTTAAAGAGCGATTGAAAAGAAAAGAGGGCGGCTCTATTGCTTTTTTTATTGCCATTATCTACTCCGCCCTGAATGAAAATGATTCTGCCATGACGTGGTTGCAGACCGCTTATCAATCACATGATATGGAAATGCCCTGGCTCATGACGGAACCACAATTTTACCCCCTCCATGACGAGGCGTCTTTCAAGGAACTAGCCAATAAGATGGGTTTCCCCAAATAGGCTTCAACATTCTTTCGATTTAAACCACAAACCTAGTTTCGCAACATGGTTTTAAGCTTTAAAAAAAAGTTTAAAGTCTTTGCAACATGCGTGGAACGCTGATTACAGGCTACGCCTTCATCTTTGCCGAACAAGTAAAACAAACTGTACGGCATGAAAAAGTTATTCTTTCTTATCTATGGGGTCATTTCCTACGTAATATTTCTGGGCACATTTTTGTATGCAGTTGGATTCGTTAGCTCATGGGGGGTACCCAAACACATCAATAGCGAACCGCAATCACCACTTGGATTTGCATTGCTGATCAATGCAGGGCTTCTTTCTTTGTTCGCGCTTCAACACAGCATCATGGCACGTCCTGCTTTCAAAAGGTGGTGGACCAAGTTTATTCCAGAGCCCATTGAACGAAGTACTTATGTGCTATTATCCAGCCTTTGTCTGGCGCTTCTTTTCTTCTATTGGGAACCTATTGGTGGAGTTATCTGGCAAGTAAAATCGGAAGCAGTTCAATTGGCATTGAAGTCTCTGTGCCTATTAGGCTTCGGAGTGGTATTGATCAGCACCTTTCTCATCAATCATTTTGATCTCTTTGGCCTTCGTCAGGTAGTACTCTATTTTATGGGAGAAAAATATGAACACCTCCCTTTCAAAACACCGCTGTTCTATAAATATGCGAGGCATCCGCTGTACTTAGGATTTATAATTGCCTTCTGGGCAACTCCTACCATGACGGTCGCGCATTTATTTTTTGCTGTAATGACCACCGGGTACATGCTTGTTGCTATTCAATTTGAAGAAAATGATCTAATAAAAACATTCGGAGAAAAATACGAGGAATACAAACAAACAGCACCCATGCTGATTCCATTTACAAAGTTTGTCAAACCAAAGAAGCCAAATCTATGAGTAATTCATCAATCTCTATGAATCGTAGAAGATTTATTGAATCAAGTGCAATGGCAGCAATCTCGCTGATTCTTCCATTTATGTACCGTCATCCTTATTCATTATAAAATAAATGGTTTGCCTCTGAATTGTTTCTATCACAATTCAGAGGCACTCAAAAAATTCATCGTTACTAAACTAAATTTTTAAGTCAAATAAAATGAAATCATGGTTGCTTATCACCGCATTGCTTCTTTCCTTTTTCACCTCTCAGAGCCAGTTATCCATTCAAGGCCGAGTATCCGACCGGCAACAAAATTTACCATCTGTTACGGTACTCCTTTTCAATCAGGACTCGATTTTAGTAAAAGGTGTTGTTACCAGTGCAAAAGGTGAATTTGTATTTGAACAAGTTGTTTCCGGAAAATATCGGATATCAGCTTCGATGATTGGATATTCACGATTTATTTCCCCACAAATTGCCATTGAAAAAGAAAATATAATAATTCCTGATATTGTTTTGGAAGAAACTGCTACCCAGCTGGGAGAAGTTGTAATTGAGGCTGAGAAGCCATTGTTTGAGCAACAGAAAGACAGGTTAGTTGTAAACGTGCAAAGTAGCATTACTACTTCGGGCAATACTATTTTAGAAGTGCTGCAAAAATCTCCGGGAGTAGCGGTGAACCGTCAGAACAACAGTTTAAGTATGAACGGAAAATCGGGAGTACGGATTATGATGAATGGCAAACTCATGCAGTTGCCCATGGATATAGTGGTACAGATGCTGGACGGCATGAACTCCTCCAACGTTGAAAAGATTGAACTCATCAGCGCACCTCCGGCTAAATATGATGCGGATGGAAATGCTGGACTCATCAACATTATCACCAAAGGAAACGAGGGGCTGGGGACGAATGGCTCTTTTGGATTAACACTTGGCGCACACTGGGCAGAGACATTTGGTGGGAATTTCAATATCAACCATCGCAATAAAAAAATTGCATATTTCATCGATTACTCCATCCTGCGAAACCACAACCTGCACATCGCCAATCTGGAAAGACAATCGTTCGATCCGTCATTCAACCAAGTCATTAAAGACTATAGTTATCGGGAAAATATCACTACCCAACAGAACCTAAGTGCTGGCATAGAATGGAAGGTTAACAATAAAACTTCGTTAAGCTTGGGATTTGCAGGTTACCGAAGAAATTGGGATCTCACTGCCTTTACGAACGACCAAAATTACGCAACTATTGATTCTACTGTTACTACTAATATGAATATTCATGAATTGAATCTTTGGCAAAGTGCAACAAGTGCCATCGAGTTAAAAACAATCTTCAATTCCAAAAGCAACATTAGCTTTAATTTGGACTATCTATTCTACCACAACAACAATCCTTCAAGCTATGATTCAAAGTTATTTTATGAACAACTTCAATTCAGCGAAGCATCCAAAATCAATTTGGAAAAAGAAACGCCTATTCAGTCTGCCATCGCAAAAGTTGATTATCAATATAATTTTTCCCCTACCTTTTCATTGGAAGCAGGAATGAAGGGCGTTACATCCAATTTTCAAAACGATGTGTTGGTTAAGAAATTGCTCAATACAACTTGGGTAACCGATGCGGGCTTCAGTTCCAACTCCACAATGAATGAACAAATTGCAGCTGCCTATTTTTCCACGCAATACAAAACCAAAACGCAATGGTCGATCAACACCGGCCTTCGGTACGAATACACCCATACCAGCATTGAAACTCCAACTCAAAGCAATGTGATCAATAGAAAGTATGGCTACTTCTTTCCTAACCTCTTAATGGAAAAGACATTAGGTAAGGAAAGAGGTATGCAACTTTCCTATGTACGAAGAATAACACGCCCTACTTACAATGACATGGCCCCTTTTACATTTTTTTGGGGCCCTAACACCTTTTCGACTGGTAATACTTTACTGCTGCCTTCCGTTTCAGATGCGATCAAAATAGGATACCATTTGAAGCAATGGATCGCATCACTGCAATGGAGCCACTCGGAAAGAGAAATCGCATTTCTTCAACCTGAAAAAGATATTTCGAATAACTTGATCTTCCGGTCGCAAAACTTGGATTATGTAAATACATTGAGCTTGACAAATTCCAACTTTTTTTCTCCTACACGCTGGTGGGAAATACAAAGTACCTTAACAGTTCAGCACCAAATCGCAACTACTTCGCACCTTCCAAATAATGTCACGTTGACTTTGAATGGGTTAAACCTGAATGTGATCAACCTATTTAAATTGCCTAAAGACTTTTCAATTGAAATTTCCGGTATGTATCAATCTAGATCGCTAACAGGCATATCAGAATATCTTCCGCTTGGCTCACTTAATGCGGGCATTCAAAAAAAGATAAAAAACAATGGAGTGCTCCGCCTCTCCATGGATGACATTCTCTATACCAACTACTGGAGAATTAAGACGTACTCACCTCAAAACAATCTAGATACTTTCTTTGACTACAACTGGCACAATCAATTTGTCAGGCTCACATTCACGCGCAATTTTGGAAGCATGAAACTAACCTCATTAAAATTAAAATCAGGGTCGAAAGAAGAAAGAGAAAGGGTATCCAACTGAGTTCAGGTAGTTATGCAAAAAATATTACATTCTTACTTTAATGTGTTGTCTGGTACTACCCATCAAGTTGAGGTGGCGAACGCCCACTTTCATATAGAAAAATAAAGCAAATTCTATCTCACCATGATTGTCAATTTACTCACTCATCTAACGGCTGTAATGTAAAGATTACTCGAAAAGTGAAAGCAAGTTTTTGGTCTAGATCTAAGGTCTTAACCACAAACATGGCTTATGGAAATGAAGGTAGGGATGTATCTCGCAGAACTATCAACATGGTCAGGTCTGAGTTGCAGCTTGATGAAGAAAATGGAATTGATTCTGCAGCATTTTACGAAGATGTTCCGCTTATAATTGACAACTTCATTGTCAATTATAGGAAGACATTGCAGAGATTGGCGAAACTGTAGCATGAAGAATCTCCCCTGCAGCAACACACATTGTGCAGGCCGCACTTCCCTCCCACTTTCAAAGCCTGCCCAAAGAGTGTCGCTGCCCCCAGCCCGGATGAAAGAAGAAAATTGGATTATTGAAACCCGACGCCTAAAAAACTTTCTATGAAGATTGGGTAAGCCTGCCTACGGTGAGGCACTTCGGCAGACGGGCCCGGATTCCAAAGCTACTTAACCATAACGCAAGAACATTATATAACTTTAACCTAGCTAACTGGCAACCCGCGTAATGACGTTGTTTCTAGTTCTTCATTTGAACTGGCCAGTCGCCAATCCATATCATCGATTGCCTCACTCATAATTCTACGGTGTCCATGGGTTCAGCAGATAGTTGAATGGTATTGCGTCCACAACCTTTAATACAGTTGTTAAATCGGGGAAATCAGGATTTATAAGGATGTTATACTCTAAGGGGTAAAAGGCAATATCTATTCTTGCCGATGGAACCTTTAGAAATGGGTACTCTTTTTCATCAAGCCATACCTTCCCAAAATCCTGGGTCGCTTTACCATGAGGCAATACATTCCACGCACCAGGCAAGCTGGCAGTTTCCAGTGTTCCTACCAAGGTCTCATCAGGGATATCGTAAACAACCAAATACCACGGCCTGGTAGCCACACCATTTCCCTTGATACACAAATATTCCAGTAGCGAAACACTTGGCAGACTGCCACCATAGATCATTCTTGTACCTTTAGGATTCCATCGCCCGGCACTGGCAGAAGCGCTATAAGGGCTCTTATAGTAAGTGTCCGACAGGATCCTGTAACACCGCATGCTACATCACATTGCCATAATGAAGGGCGTCCAACGCTTCGTCTACCATTTCAACTCCGATGTTAGAGGTAATGAGCTTTGCTGGTACATTGTTCCCCAATGCCAAATTAGGACTGTGCAGCCAACCCTTAAATTCCTCAGGACCCCCGAAAAGATCAACTCCTTTCCTGATCACCTCATCAATCCTGAAGAATTGGTTTGACCCAGGCACCCCTATAGAACTATCGCCCTTCCACCTTGAAACAGTGCTTGGTGAAACTGCAGCAGCCCTTGCTATCTCAGGGACTTTCAAATCCAGATACTCAATTATTGGCTCTACTTCTTTCGACAGTATTCCAGCTTCGACCAACTCATTGACCTGAACAAGGTTCTCAGCTCTTCTCAGGGATGGGATAAAATAACCGAAACCGGTTTGTATTGCATAATTTTTCTGCTTGCCGGCACGCATGACCCTAAAGGACCTTGGCTGCTGCTCGGCACTCTGAGATCTTCCTGATCCTATCGTCCTCTCCCTTATTTCAAAGGCGGGTCTATGCTGCTCATCCGATTTAGCTCTTTTTAGGTGGGTATCATTCCTGATCGTGCCGCTTACAAATTTACGCGCTTTGCTTCGGACATCTCTTTTCGATACCTGAACTGCCTTTTTTCCTGCTTTTCGCTTTGCCATAAAATATATCATTTGACATTTCAATATACGTCATTTGACATTAATAAGGAAACTTCTTTGCTTAAAGTTCCCAAACCAGGTTTTTTTGCGGTAAAAAAAGCTCCAATTCAAGTTTGCTATTTAGCATAAATGCACATTGCGAGCTTGGAAAGGGGCTGACGGGACTTACCCCCTCTTTAATTTTTTGTGAGATGAGATGCAGGAGTGAAATGGAAAATGAGTAAGCCATATACGCATCTTACTTGTTTGTTGGGATATCTGGCTTATATCGACACGATTTCGATCAAGACCGTGATAGAATTTAGAAAGTAATCCAAAAAACGAGTGTACTGAACCTTTAAGTTCTTTATACGCACCCTCAGAGTACTCGTTATCCAGTAAGAACTTTTGAAACCATCAAAGTCTTTAACAATTTCAAAAATTGGCCGACATACAATTATTGCCCATTCTACGCATTGAGTTGTGTCTCATTTCTTTCAATGCTTCCTGTGCTTTTTTGTATCTGGTCTTTAGCTGTTTGGAGAAAATAATCTCATCAGGCTGTGGGAACTCCTATACGAAAAAATTCCCAATGTTTAGGTATTCAGTAAAATCATTGACCCATTATTACTATTTTAAAATAGATATACGCTCTCACGGCTTGCATTAAAATTGATCGACTATGGAAATTACTCGTCATCCTACTTGGGCAGCGCTTTATGGTGAGATTACATTACAGGAATTTATCAATCGTTTTATTCCTGCAATAAAATTAAAGACTGACGTCAATGAAGATGTCAAAAAGTCATTCTTCATAGTTGAAAAATTGCTTATCCACAGTTATTACGAATATCAATTTCTTGACATTGCATACGCGAAAGCTCTTCATATTTTTGAA
>JBDSIM010000235.1:0-9893 GCA_039917935.1 Cyclobacteriaceae bacterium
AAGAATGTTTTAGTAGAAGAAGGAGTGACTATCAAAGCGGCCATAATCAATGCTGAAAACGGGCCGGTATATCTGGGGAAAAACAGCGTAATACAAGAGGGTGCGATCATTCGTGGACCCTTCGCCCTTTGCGAAGGCAGTCATATCAACATGGGCGGAAAAATGCGGGAGAACACAACCGTTGGACCATACTCAAAAGTTGGCGGTGAGATAAGCAACTCTGTAATTTTTGGTTATAGTAACAAGGCTCATGATGGATTTTTAGGATGCTCAGTAATTGGGGAGTGGTGTAACCTGGGGGCGGACACCAATACATCCAACTTAAAAAATACATTTGATGATGTTAAAATCTGGAGTCATGCAGAGAATACATTCATCCATACCGGCCTGCAGTTCTGCGGACTGATGATGGGTGACCACAGCAAGTGCAGTATCAATACCATGTTCAACACTGGCACCGTGATCGATGTCTCCTCCAATGTATTCGGTATGGGTTTTCCCAGAAATTATATTCCATCTTTCTCGTGGGGGGGAGCTGGCGGTATAGCTACCTATCAAATTGAAAAAGCACTTGAAACCGCCAAACGCGCCATGGAAAGGAGAGCTTGCGTTTTGGATGAAACTGAAAAAGAAATCTTAGAACACATTTACCAGATGACAACCCTGCATAGAGTCTGGCAAAAATAAAAATCATAGATTGAGAAATGAAGTTTGCTGATATTCCAGGCCTCGAAGAAGTCAAGAAGTTGTTAATTGAAGCAGTGAAAAGCAATCACAGCGCTCATGCACAATTGTTTGCAGGAGCTGAAGGCGCCTTGAATCTTCCCCTTGCCCTGGCTTATGCCACCTATTTACATTGTGAAAACCAGGGAGATCGGGATGCCTGTGGTACATGCGCGGCCTGTTCAAAAAACGCGAAATATATTCATCCGGATACTCATTTTGTTTTTCCGCTTAGCAATGTAGATGGAGAAAAAGACGAAGCACGCCTGAAATCGGATATGACAAAATCGTGGCGCGCTTTTCTGCTTGAGCAACCTTTCGGAAACATGGACGATTGGTGCAATTTCTATGGTGGTGAAGATAAACAGGCACTAATCTCCCGCGAGGAAAGCCGGGAAATTATCAAAACCCTTGCGCTGAAGCCTTTTGAAAGTAAAAACAAAGTCATGATCATTTGGCAACCGGAGCTGATGCACCCCTCGGCGGCCAACGGCATCCTCAAAATACTCGAAGAACCTGCCTCGTATACTTTCTTTATCCTCGTCACCAATGCGGCTGACAAGTTGTTACCAACAGTAATTTCCAGAACACAAATTGTAACCGTACCACTATTAGGTGACCATACGGTGGAAAATTATCTGAAAGAGCAACATGAGGTAAGCAATGCTGCCGCTGGAAAAATAGTTCAGCTGGCTGATGGCAATATCAATCTGGCCATTAAACTTATTGCTCAGGAAGAAAATGATCATACACAGCGCTTCGTGGAATGGATGCGAGCTTGTTTCGCAGCCAATTATGGCTCATTGGTAACAATGGCTGAAGCATACCACGAACTTGACAAATTGAGCCAGAAAAATATGATCTCCTATAGCATTAATATGATGCGCGAAACATTGTTGCACAATTCAGGAGCGCATGCCATTAATCGCACCCGGGGTGAAGAACTTGAATTTGTTCACCGTTTTTCCAAAGTGCTGGACGTGGAAAAAATTGAAAAGTCATTCAAACTGTTGAACGATGCCGGCTATCACCTGGAGAGAAATGGGAGCGCAAAAATGATTTTCCTGGATCTATCATTAAATCTTTCCAGAACCTTAAAAGAGTGAAGTTCAAAATTGTTCAAAAAATAATATTACAAAAAATATGAACCAAACGATCCGTATTGGAACCCGCGGAAGCAAGCTGGCATTGTGGCAGGCTGATCATGTGGCAGATCTTATCAGGCCTTCCGGTTATCGAACGGAAATCATACCCATCGAGACAAAAGGTGACAAAATCCTGGATGTCACTATTGCTAAAATCGGAAGTAAGGGTGTTTTTACGGAAGAGATCGAAGCCAAACTCCTGGACGGAACGATTGATATCGCTGTTCATAGTGCAAAAGACCTCTCCTCCAGTATTCCCGATGAGCTTGAACTGATAGCTTTCACTGAACGTGAAGCCGCGAATGACGTGGTGCTGAGTATCGATAAAAAGTTCAGTTTAAAAAACGATCATATCACCATTGGAACCTCCTCAACCCGGCGGGTAGCGTTTGTGAAACACTTTTATCCGCAAGCCAAAACCATTCCTATCCGGGGAAACCTCCAAACCAGAATCAGCAAACTTGAGTCAGGCGAATGTGATGCTCTCATCCTAGCATACGCAGGCGTTCATCGGATGGGTTATGATTACCTGATCCGGGAAAAAATCGAGACCAGTTATTTTGTTCCTCCGGTAGGTCAGGGTAGTATCGCGATCGAGTGTCATAAAAAACTTAGCTTCGAGAAGAAAGAAATGATACACCGCTGGGTAAATCACGTTGAAACAGAAGACTGCATCAGAGCGGAAAGAGCATTCCTGAAAACGCTCGAAGGCGGGTGCAGCATACCGTCTTTTGGATACGCATGGATGGAAGGACCATTGATTACTTTGAAAGCAGGTATTATATCACTCGACGGACGAGAGATTATTAAGATCAAAAGATCTTCTACAATCGAAGAAGGAAAAGAACTCGGTAAAGGAATTGCTATCGAAGTGCTGGCGAATGGGGGAGACAAAATATTGTTAGAGATCAAGGGAAAGGTGGAAATAAATTCAAGATTTGAAGTTTAAAGTCGGGCTTGTCCGCTAAACAATGAAAAGCGAAAAAAGAGGGCCTTGCTTTAAATCACTTTTCTGATAATATTACGAGCGGAAGCTTCTTTATACTGGAGAATTCTCGCGCTCAGCTAAATGCGACGGGGATGGCCAAATGTTAACAGCAAACTATGAATCAGAATTTAAATCCGTAAGGATGGCCTTATTGCAGGTACGCACATTAAGGGATGAGTAAACACTTATTTTGAACAATGGAGATAGTATAAAAAGTATTAAAACAGATTCAGGTGTGAAAACGATTTTAATTTTTTTATTTATTTGTGCGCCTTCTTAAGGCCGCCCCTACCAGACTTAAGTTAAGGGTAAGGAAAAAATTTCCCAACACCAATAATTTGAAATTCGAAACCAGTAAACATAAACAAGTTCAGTATTTAACTAATTGTAAAAATTGATTTTAAGTTATATAAACATGCGTAAAATAGAATTACTCTTAATTGTATTTAGTATCTCTTCCATTCTGGTTACAGGTTGTGCTCAAAAAACGGATCATTTACTGACCATTAAAACAAAATACGGTGATATGGTGGCCGTATTGTATGATGAGACGCCAAAGCACAAAGCGAATTTTATCAAGCTGGCGAAAGAGCATTATTTTGACAGTCTTTTATTTCATCGCGTCATTCAGGGGTTTATGATTCAGGGGGGAGATCCGGAATCTAAAAAATCGCCGGCAGGGAAACGTTTAGGAAATGGTGGTCCTGGTTACACGATTGACGCAGAGTTTAATCCAAAGCTATTTCATGAAAAGGGATCTTTATCCGCGGCGCGTTTGTCGGATCAAATGAATCCTCAAAAAGCTTCTAGCGGAAGTCAGTTTTATATCGTTCAGGGAAAAAAACATACGGATTCTGAAATTAAACTTGATCAGCAAAAGTTTGGCATGGCTCTTCAGCAATTTTTCCAGAAACCCGAAAACAAGACTTATTATGATTCAATCAGCAGATTTTATCAGACGCGCGACGAAAAAGGATATGAATTATACATTTTGGCACTTAAGCCAATTGTTGAAAGTCAGCTGGGTATCTCAGTAGAAAGGGAAGTTTCGCCAGAAAAAATAAAAGCTTACACAACCGTGGGTGGCACACCAATCCTGGATGGTGAATATACCGTTTTTGGTAAAGTGATTAAAGGCCTGGATATAATTGATAAAATCGCCGGGGAAGCCAAAAATCAGGATGACCGTCCGGAGCAGGATATTCTCATGCAGGTTACCGTAGAAGAAATGCCAAGAAGAAAAATCGAAAAAAATTACGGTTACACCTATCCTGAAACAAAATAATCCACCGCATGAGAATTTTAGTTACAGGGTCAAATGGGTTACTCGGCCAAAAGCTTACCCACCTTTTACAAAAAGACGGGGATGTATCCCTGATTGCAACCGCACGTGGGAAAGGTGTACTAACTATTGAGCGGGGTGAATATCATTCTCTGGATATCTCGGATCCAGAGCAAGTAAAAAGTGTGATGAGTTTAACGAAGCCAGATTTCATTATCAACACGGCAGCAATGACCCAGGTGGATGACTGCGAAACCCAACGCGATGCCTGCTGGAAGGCGAATGTTACCGCAGTAGAAAATCTCGTGCGCTGTTGCGAGGCAATGCACATCCACCTCGTGCATGTAAGCACTGATTTTATTTTTGATGGTACGCATGGACCGCTGGATGAAAATGAAGTGCCGAACCCGGTAAACTTTTATGGTGAAAGCAAACTCGCTGCTGAAAATGTTATTCTGAAGAGTACAGCATCGTGGGCCATTCTTCGCACGGTATTGGTTTTTGGTATTACAAATGACATGAGTCGTTCGAACATTGTACTTTGGGTAAAGAATAGTCTGGAGCAAAAGAAAACCATTCAGGTAGTAAATGACCAATGGCGCACGCCAACACTTGCTGAAGATCTTGCGCAGGGCTGCTATCTCGCTGCCCTAAAAAAAGCCCAGGGAATTTATAATATTTCCGGAAAAGATTTTCTTTCACCTTATGATATTGCCATTAAAACCGCGGAATATTTTAATCTTGATAAGTCGTTGATTAAACCTACGGACTCCAGTAAGTTCAAACAACCCGCGCAGAGACCTTTAACAACCGGTTTCATCATCAATAAAGCCCGGAAAGAACTGGGATATGAACCTCGCTCTTTTGAGGAAGGCTTGGAAATCCTGGCCAAACAAATTTCCTGAATACCAGCATGACTCCTGGTCTTACTCAAAGTGTGTCATAAAAAAACGAAACTGAGTACCATGAAGGCAGCGGTATATGAAAATTAGGAATTACCAAGTGTTCCAAAGATCAAAGCAGTAGACCACTTACTATTTGTCCGGTAAATGCAGAAAAATATTAACAAAAAAAAGAAAGGACACACAGAATTGACATAAGAATATCGGGTTGTGTAACCCGATGCTTGTTTGCAATTTTCATTGAATAAAGACGTCCGGTCCAGAGATTAACCGATTATCTGATGTTCTCCAGAATAGAAATACTCACCCCAAAAAAACTCATCGGTCATCGAAAGACCATGTCTCTGACGAACGATAGGACACGTGAACTGTGGCGAAACTTCATGGCAAGAAGGAAAGAGGTACAGCAACATTTTGGTTCAGAACTCTATTCCATCCAGGTTTATGATCGCCAGTATTTTGAAAATTTCAATCCGGCTACAGAATTTAATAAATGGGCGACCATGGAAGTAAAGGACTTTGATACTGTTCCAGATGGATGGGCAACTTTCACTCTGCAAGGCGGACTCTATGCTGTGTTCTTACATACAGGACCAGCCAGTTCCGGCTCCAAAACCTTCCAGTATATTTTCGGAACCTGGCTCCCAAACTCAGCCTATATATTGGACAACAGGCCTCATTTTGAAATATTGGGTGAAAAGTATAAGCATGAAGATCCGGATTCTCAGGAAGAAATATGGATACCAATTAAGCGCGGAGATATTAAAAAAACGGTTTAGCGCAAGTCACGTTTTTAATGGCAATTAATGTGAATGGCTTTGGAACAGAATGAAAGCCATTATCTTAAACTATTGAAAAAAGACCGCTCATGAGAACGTAAATTAAAGGAGAAGAGGATAGCCAAAAGCGGCGTCGGGCCTTTGAATTCCTGTCCCTTTTTCTGCAATATCCTCACTCTAACAGCCATTCTTGCTGAGAACTTTTGTTATTAAACCTTTCGTGATCCGCTTCCAAATATTAACTTTCATATCAAAATTTACCATACAAACCCTGCAATATGAAAGCAACAACCGCCCTGCCATTTATTTTACTCAGCCTACTTGGCTGTAACCAGCAAAATGTTGATACCAGGACAGAAGGGGAAAAACTTATGCAAGTCAGCAGGGAGTGGTCTCAGTCAGCCTCTTCCGGAGATGTAGAGAAGATACTGGGTTATTGGGCGGATGATGCTGTAGTAATATCTGCGGGGCAGCCGGTTTTAAGGGGAAAGGATCAAATTCGCAAAATGGTCGAAGACGGTTTTTCAAGTCCCGGATTCAAAATTAGCTGGGAACCTAAAAGTGCTGTAATTTCTTCAAGCGGAGATTTAGGGTATCTTCTTGAAGAAACCAAAATTACGATGAACGATTCAACAGGAAACGCCGTAACAAATTTCCAGTCAGTTACTATCTGGAAGAAAGGCGCCGATGGATCATGGAAAAATGTTGTAGATGTCATGAGCCCTGCACCTTAATGAAACTATTTTGAATTTCACGCCGGAATTTTAATTTATTGAATTAAAGTAACGTTTCAAAAACTGGCTGCCAATCTGCTACACCTTTCTATTCCTTACTACGACATAATAAATCGGTATCCCAATCAGTGTAATAATCAAACCGGGCCAGGTAAACTGAGGCTTGTAAATTATCAGCAAGGTACAGAAGGTGGCGCCCATCAGAATGTAAATTAATGGAAGAACAGGATAACCAAACGCTTTGTATGGCCTCGGCAAATCAGGGCTCTTTTTTCGCAAAATAAAAATACCTGCGATGGTTAGTGAATAGAAGATAACCACTACAAACGAAATCATGTCCAGAAGGTTTCCGTATTCACCACTCAAACAGAGGGCAGAAGCAACAACACATTGCGCCCACAATGCCCACTGAGGCACCGCGTTTTTATTTAATTCTCCAGCCTGGCGGAAAAATAATTTATCTTTTGCCATGGTATAATAAACTCTTGCCCCGGCCAGGATCAATCCATTATTGCAACCAAAAGTGGAGATCATGATCAACACTGCGATCAACTGCATACCTGGATTACTGAAGATCTGGTTTGCCGCAGAAACGGCTAAGCGGTCTGACTGAGGGAAGGCTATACCTTGAATCGGTAATACATTCAGGTACATCAGGTTCGTAGCAATGTATAATACTGTTACGATAAGGGTTCCAAGAAAAAGACTTAACCCTATGTTGCGCTGCGGGTTTTTTATTTCCCCTGCAATAAACGTTACATTGTTCCAGGCATCGCTGCTGAAAATCGATCCAGTCATGGAAGCTGCTATAGCGCCCAGCAATGTTACACCCCCTATTGTCTCCCAACCTGTGGCTTGCTTACCCAGTCCGTCGACACCAAGATCCCGCATGGCATTAAAACCCGTTTGCCAGTTTTCGGCCCAGAAGCTTTCTTTCACAAAAAGAAAACCAAAAAGCATCAGGCCAAAAAGTGCGAGCAATTTCGAAACGGTGAAACTTGTCTGAATAATTTTGCCCTCCTTAATGCCTCTTGTATTGACATAGGTGAGAAAAATAATGAGAAGGATTGCCGAAATCTGGGCCGCTGAAATATCTATAAAAGCGAAATCGATGATTGTATTGCTCTCACTCATCCAGGGAAAAATGTATGCTGAAAACCGGGCAAAGGCGACACCAACGGCAGCGATAGTGGCAGTTTGTATCACGGCAAAAAAACTCCACCCATACAAAAATCCCATTAATGGATTATAGGCCTCTTTCAGATATACATATTGCCCACCGGCTTTGGGATACATTCCACTGAGTTCACCGTAACTTACAGCAGCGATAATGGTCATGAAGCCAGTAATAACCCAAACTCCAATCAACCAACCTGCGCTTCCTACATTTCTCACAACGTCAGCGCTCACAATAAATATCCCGGAGCCAATCATGGAGCCGGCTACCACCATAGTAGCGTCCCAAAGGCCGAGTACAGGTTTAAACTTTGTTTCGCTCATTTAAATCGTTTAAACTTTAATGGCTAGTGATTCGGTGCTCTTCATTCGTGTAAAAGAGAGCCTTCGAAATATCTGAAATTCTGGCATTTATACTATACTTACTCAAAAATTTCCTCAATAGGTTGGCCGGTGCATCCGGACGGGAATTTGATATTTAACAGTATGGACACCGTTGGCGCTATATCGGTGATGGAATGGTAGTTAACGGAATACCCTTTTTTGACTCCTTTCCCATAAAAAATAATGGGTACATGGGTATCATAGCTGTATGGTGAACCGTGGGTAGTTCCCGGCATTTTAGTGGCAGGGTACCAGCCCGGCTCAAGCACCAGAGCAACATCTCCCGATCGTTTTGGATGGAATCCGCGTATCACCATACCTTTTATTCCACCCTCATCATACCGACCCTGACGAACAATACTTTCAGAATAAGCATTGGCAATACCTTCCTGCGCCAAAAGAAAATTAATCGTGAGCTCGGTCGCTATCAACAATTCTACACCGGATGCCTTAGGGTCATTCTGAAAAACCGTTTGATCAAAAAAAACCTGACCATTATCTATGGTCTCGACAATCTCCTTACCAGGAAAATATTTTTGCAGATGCTGATTTAGCGAAGCTTTCATACTGCCCGTGTTAAAATATCCTGCAGGAATCCCGTTGTCAATTAAATATTGCGCCACGTCTGCCACCCCATGATCAGCGGTCAGAAAAACGGAGTAATTTCCTTCCCCTACTCTCTGATCTAACGTTTTTAAAATATCTTCAATGTTTTTATCCAACCTGAGATACATGTCCTGTATCTCAATGGCATTGGGACCCACACCATGCCCCAGAACATCTGTGGCCGAATAAGATATCGCTAAAAAATCCGGGACTTCATCCGCACCCAGGTTCTCACCCGAAATCGCTGCCTTGGCCATGTCGGTGAGATAATCATTTGAAAAGGGTGTGGAAGTTAACAGATCAAAATCATTTGTTTTCCGGAGAGCTTTTAATACGTAAGGAAAAACCGGTTTATCTTTCCCCGACAATCTGGATTCATAAGGGGAATCGTCCTGGCCACTTTCCACATATTGGTTGATGGGAAGCAGTGTGTTCCATTCCCTTGATAAATACTTTTCGGCGAGATTCTGCTTATTAAATTTTTCAACCCAATCCGGCAATTTAGTTTTGTAGTAGGTGCTTGTGATAAACCAGCCGGTCTTGTTGTCGAACCAGTAAACACCGTCAGGCGTATGGCCGGCGGGGAGGACGGCGGCCCTGTCTTTAATTGAAACGCTGATTACTCTGGATCTTTTTTGGGTGAATAATTCCAACTCATCAGTGATGGTGGAAGAGATCATTCGCCACGGAGAAACATTTCCATTGCCTTCAGCCACCCCGACCACCTTCTGCTTTGGATCGTTGACACAATTCACTTCCCGCTGAAGATTTTTATCATACCATTCATTACCAATTATTCCATGGATTGAAGGGGTGGTGCCGGAATACACCGACGCGTGGCCAGGACCTGTAACTGTGGGGGCATAATTGTAGTGACCATTTTTTAACATGAAGCCGTCGTTGATAAGTCTTTTAAATCCTGCATTACCTAGTTTGGATTGAAAGCGGTATAAGTATTCCTGCCGCATCTGATCTACCATTATCCCAACAAAAAGCTTTGGTGGTTGTTCCGTATTTTTTGCCTGGCCCGAAACCCCGGTGCTTAAAAAAATGCCTATGATTATAATGATGATGTTTCTCATAAAAAATGATTCATAGTAATATAGTTATAAGCGTGTTTCAAAATTTGAATACTGGGTTAAACGGCGTTTTAATTATCTGAGCAATATATTTT
>JBDSIM010000236.1:0-5885 GCA_039917935.1 Cyclobacteriaceae bacterium
GGATCAGAATTCACCCTGGCAAAGCCGATTTTTTTGATCGACCCGGTTACAGACCCGCATGCGTTTGTGCAGGCGAGGATGACCGCCAACATACGCACAAATGGAAACCCAGGTTTTGATCAGGATATGATTGATGGGACCAAGAGATACAGCGACGATCCTACGTTTGAAAATGCATGGGGCGTTTATAACGGAAGCCTGCGCCACTATGGCTACAACAATTATGTCGACCAGGTTATTACCGAATTTGCCCCGCAGCAGAAATATGATATGAGCATATCTGGCGCCACCGAAAAATCTTCTTTTTACGTATCGTTCGGACATCTCAATAAGGACGGATACCTTAAAAATAAAGAGAAGAATGAAAATTTTAAACGGTATAATGTCTTGGTGAAAGGCGAATTCAAGATCAATGATTGGTTCAGCGCCGATAGCCGTGCGTTGGTGACGTCGGAAGTAAGTGATAAGCCTCACTTTTACAATTGGGATGTAAATATCAATACTTCCGCCCGCGTGAATCCGACTGAAGCGATCACATTCCCGGATCTGCCATATTACCTGACGCCTGGCGACCGCCCGGACTTTGAGAAGTATATCGGAATGCATTTCAGCAGTGTGAATTTCCTTCCATACCTGGAACAAGGCGGACGCGAGACATGGACGCGAAATGACATTGTACTAACACAGGGTGCGACTCTTAGGCCGCTGAAAGGGTTGAACATTCGCGGTGAATTTTCTGCCAATTTCCGAAACAGGGACTTCCAGGACGCGGCTAGCAAGATCGAGGTGATCGAAAATAAGGTACTTTCAGGTCTTATTGTCGGCAACGGATTTAGCGGAAACGACTGGATTATGAATAGCGCAGAAAATGATCGGTATTTCGTTTTTAATACTTATGCAGATTACACCATCGATAACGACAATGCACATTTCTTCAAAGCCATGGTTGGTTTCAACCAGGAATGGGGACGGTTCCAGTTCATTCGCTCACAGGCATACGGCTTGATTACGCCATCAATTCCGGATCTAAATGCCACGATCGGTAACCAGGAAACGGCTGGAGGAAAACAGCATACAGCCCTTCGCGGTGTGTTTTATCGACTGAACTACATAATTAATGACCGGTATCTCATCGAGGCAAATGGCCGGTACGATGGAACTTCACGATTCCCGGAGGACGATCGTTTTGGATTTTTCCCTTCATTCTCGGTGGGATGGCGGATATCCAACGAGCCGTTCATGGCGGGTACGGCCAGCTGGCTGGATAACCTTAAGCTAAGGGCTTCCTACGGGGAACTTGGCAACCAGTTATTGTTCCAACCCAATGGCACGACGCCGATCTATTACCCCTACATAACGACGATGGCATCTGGTCAATCGCCGTATATGATGGCTTCAGGACAACGTTCTCCCTATGTTTCTCCGGAGGGTTTGGTAAGCCCGACATTGACGTGGGAAACAGTTGCCACGAAAAACATCGGACTTGATTTTGCGTTGATGGGGAATAAGCTTGATGTGTCATTTGATATTTATTCGCGTGACACAAAAGATATGCTCGCCGATGTGGATTATCCGGACATCCTGGGCACGAGTGCACCGAAACAAAATTCTGCTGATCTCAGGACAACAGGATGGGAACTGGCCGCCACCTGGCAAAACCAGATCAATGCCAACTGGAATTACAGCATGACACTGGCGCTGGCTGATAATAAAGCCGTCATTACTAAATACGATAATCCGACTGGTTCACTCGATGAATATTATGTAGGGCAGGTAATCGGCGAAAGATGGGGATATGAGACAGTTGGTATTTTCCAGACGCAAGACGAACTCGACAACGCAGCGGACCAGAGCGGTATTGGCGCAAACTGGAGGACCGGGGATATTCATTACGCGGATCTGAACGGCGACGGGGTCATAAACCGCGGGGACAATACGCTTGGAAACCCTGGTGATCAGAAGATCATCGCTTACGAGGCCCCAAGAGGAACCTATGGCGTGAATTCAAATGTCGGATGGAAAAACTTCAGTCTGAATATCTTTTTCCAGGGTGTGTTAAAGTATGATTACTGGCCCCCCAACGGTAACTGGCAAGCTTTCTATCCATATAACGCCGGCCACGTTGAAAACTATTATCTCACCGATACGTGGAGCGAAACCAACACCGATGCGTATTTTCCCTATCCGCATATCTCAACAAACGACAAGAAGAACGTTCAACCGCAAAGCCGGTACGTGCAGAATGGCGCGTACATACGCTTGAAGAACGTGTCGCTGGCGTATAACCTGCCCTCAGCTATGATGAGCAAAATCGGGTTGGCCACAGCCCAGATCTATTTCGCAGGCATGAACGTGTGGGAATTCACTAAAATGCGCAAACCGCTCGATCCAGAAGTAAGGCCTACGCTGACGCAGGAGTATTACAAGCAGCGCAGCTATGCAGTAGGTCTCAGAATTGGATTCTAATAATTTAAAAAGAGAACGAATGAAAAAGAATATATTAAAAATAAGTCTGGCAGTGGTCGCAACGATGTTGTCTGTCAGCTGCAATGATGACTTCCTTCAGCGAGAGCCGTTGGATCAGGTAAATAATAATACCTTTTGGGAAACCGAAAATCACCTCCGTGTTTATAATAACACCTTTTACCATCTTGCACGGATTGAATCAGCTACTCCGATCATAATGGGACATGATCAGGGCTTCGAGAGCCAATCACGTGGACCCTGGTACCTCGATGGTATGGCCGATAACACGGCGACTCGTGCTGGAAGAGCGGAAATCTTTCAGCGGATCCGGGCCGGTAAATATGTAACGCCCAACAACCCGGACTTGTTCGGCTACAAAGGTTGGAACTTCCTTCGGGCTATAAACGTAGGCCTCGAGAATTACCATTTAGCGACGGTGAGTGAAGAGATTCGAAACAAGTACATCGGTGAAGCTCGTTTGCTACGCGGCTGGTTCTACGCTGATAAAGTTTCGAAGTATGGCGACGTACAGTGGGTTGAGAAAGGCCTCACAACGGAAGATGAGGAAATACTGTACGGCACGAGGGACGACCGGGAGTTTGTAATGGACAAGGTGTTGGAAGACCTCAATTTTGCAACTGCAAACTTACCAGCTGACTGGAAGGATGGAAGTGCGCCTGGCAGGCTGAACCGCTGGGCTGCATTGGCCGTAAAATCAAGGGTTTGCCTCTTCGAAGGCACATGGCGCAAATACCATGGGGGATCCAATCCCGATATGTGGTTACAGGAGGCTGCAGCTGCCGCTCTGGAGGTGATGCAGGACGGCCCATATTCCTTATACAATACCGGAAATCCGGACACCGATTACAATGCCATTCACCGTATGACAGACCTCTCCGGAAATCCCGAAGTGATGTACTGGAGGAGATACCAACTCGGTATCTTTACCAACCATGTGCAAAGCTATCACAAGGACTATATAGGCGGTGCCACCAAGGACATGGTTGAATCGTATCTGAGTGACGACGGTTTGCCGATAACACTTTCCCCGTCTTATCTGGGTGATGAGGTCTATGAAGAAATCTGGGTTGATCGCGATCCGAGGTTGAGGCAGTCTATTCTTCATCCAGACGATCAGGCTATTTACCGCTACGGTAACCATGATTTTGCCCTGACCCGGTATCCACAACTGACCGGTTCGGCGACACCTGGATTGGAAAGCGCTACCGGCTACCACATCATCAAGGTATACGAAAACAACGCAGCCTATGCGACCTACAATACTTCCACTACCCCCGCCATCGTCCTGCGGCTGGGTGAAGTTCTTCTTAACTATGCGGAAGCTGTCGCAGAGCTGGGCACCATCACGCAGGCCGATCTGGATATGAGCATCAACCTGCTCCGCGATCGGGTAGGGATGCCGCATCTGGACCTGAATCCACCCATGGACCCCCGCCACGCAGATGAAGGTATTTCGTCCCTCCTCGTAGAGATCCGCCGGGAACGCCGCGTAGAACTGTTTTTGGAAGGGTTTCGGTACGACGACCTAAGACGCTGGAAGCAGGGTAAAAAACTGGAAGAAAAGTCTTACGGTGTTCGTTGGGATGTGGCAAACCGGACGAGGTTTGATCCCACGAATGTCGTGCCCAAAGCACTCAAATCGTCTGTCACGACGGACGTTTTCGGAAACCCAGTAGAGTATATCGATGTCTATGCCGGATCGGATTTTGCAACGCCGGTGTTTGATGAAAGTAAACATTACTTGTGGCCCATACCGATCAGTGCAATTTCGCAAAATCCAAATCTTGGACAAAATCCGGGTTGGTAATTGCTAAAACGTTATCTGTATCAAAGGCAATCGCAATTTATTATTGCGATTGTCTTTTTTTTCCAGCAAGCAAACGACGGAACACCTTTTCCGACCCCTACCTGTGCGAATTGTACTTTGCTTTTAGATATTCTTAAGTTAAAGGGTTACAATACTTCGTTGTCACTTTTAATTTTACTTAAATCATCGCTATGAAATCAAAACTCTTTTACCTGACATTCCTGTGCTCCTTTGTTTTGATGACCCCTGCTTTTACAATTACTTACTCCGACTTCGATGACCATAAATTACCACCGGATTCCACGAAATTGGAAAATCCTATGTCGGAAAAATACCTCAAAACACATTTGCGAAAATCTGGTCCCCGATTAATACTCACTCCGGCGATTGAGAAAAATTTAAAGAGTAAGATTAAATCAGACCCCCTTATTAAAAATTATTATGCTGCTATAAAACTTAATGCAGACCAGATTCTTAAGGAGCCATTATTAACCCGAAACATGATAGGGCGTAGGCTGTTGGGAACATCCCGTGAAATGTTATACAGAATGAATATGCTTTCTATGGTTTACCGGATTGAAAAAAGCCCCGTTATTTTAAAACGTATTGACGAAGAAGTAAAAGCAGTATGTAATTTTTCAGACTGGAACCCATCACATTATCTTGACGTGGCTGAAATGTCAATGGCATTGGCCATCGCAGTGGATTGGGCAGGAGAAGCTTTGCCTAAAGCTACCGTTGAACTAGCGAAGGCTTCCCTTATTAAAAAAGGAATAGAACCCAGTTACACCGGAAATCGCACGTGGATCAATGGCACCAATAACTGGAATCAGGTTTGTAATGGAGGCATGATCGCTGCATCCATTGTCATTGCTGATAAAGACCCCATACTGGCAGCCAAAACCATTAGCCGTGCGTTGGATGGGATGTCGCATGCGCTTGAAGAATATGGACCTGATGGCGTTTATCCCGAGGGCTCAACTTATTGGGGTTATGGAACAAGTTTTTCAGTGGTTACATCCTCCATGCTTGAAAGTGCTTTTGGAACTGATTTTGGTATTGCCAACTATCCGGCATTTTTGAAGAGTGCTGATTTTAGATTACTCAGTGTAGCCCCCTCTGGATGGTATTATAATTTCGCGGATTGTGGCGATAAGGGTGGAAATGCGGGGGATATAACCCTCGCCTGGTTTGCTAATAAAACAGGAAATCCGCTTTACTTAGAGCGTGAAAATTTTTTACAATCCCCTGCCGGAATGGGAAAACTTTCGCGCATTGCCGGATCAGGATTGGTTTGGTTATCACAATTTGAAACTAGAAAAGAAACAAAAGCGCCTACCGCATGGAAAGGTGAGGGATCAAACCCCATTGTTATTTTTAAAGGTGAAGTAGACGATCCCAGACAATATTATTTCGGAGGGAAAGGAGGACGTGCCACGGTCAGTCACGGAAATATGGATGCAGGTTCATTTATATTTGAACTGGACGGTGTTCGTTGGGTGATTGACCCTGGAAATCAAAGCTACAATGAGATTGAAATTACCGGATTTAACCTATGGGCTAATTGCCAGACCTGCGAGCGGTGGACTTT
>JBDSIM010000237.1:0-31474 GCA_039917935.1 Cyclobacteriaceae bacterium
CAACAGGTGATCAACCTCACCCGCTTTGAATTCCAATTTCCCGAGTTGCGACAGTTCTTCCTTGAAAACAGTGACCTGTTCAGCCGCGCCGGGTTGCCCGAGGCGCGGGCTTTCTTTTCGAGGCGAATCGGCCTCGCGAGAGACTCCACCGGTCTTTATCGGAAAGTGCCCATCACCTATGGCGCCCGGCTGAGCGGTTCTCTGAATAGGAACTGGCGAATGAGTATCATGAATATGCAAACCAAAAAAGAGCTGTCTCTTGGTTTGCCCGCTCAGAACTATAGCGTGGTCACCGTGCAACGAAACTTCTGGCGACAGTCCAGCGTCTCCGCCTCGTTTGTCAATAAACAAAGCCTAGGCGTTACGACGGCCGACACATCGCGGTATTTCCACGAAAGTATTTTCACACAAACCAACCTGAACGGCCGTCAGGAGTTCAGGAAAAATACATTCAACCGCGTCCTCGACTTCGATCTGGAGATGCTGAGCAAAGATAACAAGTGGCACAGCAGCTCGTTCTTCGCCAAATCCTTCGATGACTTCAATCAATCGGAAACCATTGCCGCCGGAACTTATTTCGAATACTCGACACGAAATCTCTACATCCGGCTGAAGCCCACCTATATCGGTAAGAATTTTAACGCTGAAGCGGGATTCGTTCCAAGTGCACGGGTGTATCCGGGACAAATAAATTACCACGGCGGTGTGACTTATCGGTTTTATCCGGAACGCAAGTCGCTCGTATGGATGGGACCGGTGACACTCTTCAATCAAACCTACATTCCCGATGGCACGCTGACCGATAGGAATTATCTGTTCACGTACAGCTTCAATTTCATCAATACAGCCATCTTTGAATTAGGCTATAATTATCTCTATCAAAGGTTGACCAATGATTTTAATCCGGTTGGTGACTATACGCGTTTTCTCACCGGGGAGGAATACAACTGGCATACGGTGTCTGCGAGTTTTAAAAGTAATACCCGCAAGATCTTTAACTATGCCCTTCAAACTATCTATGGCGGCTTCTACAATGGGACAAACTTCAATGTCATCGGTCAATTCAAAGTGCGCTATCAGCCCTACGGAAATATTTCGCTGTTGCTGGATTATAATGACGTGAATCTCCAGGGGGATTACGGTCAGGAAAAGTTGTTTCTTATTGGTCCCCGGATTGATTTGACTTTCACAGACAAACTGTTTCTGACCACCTATTTTCAGTATAACAACCTCCTCGATAACATGAACCTGAATGTCAGGTTTCAATGGCGGTACCAGCCTGCCTCGGATCTCTTCATTGTCTACACTGAAAATTATTTTCCAGATCACTTCATGAGTAAGAATCGTGCACTGGTCTTCAAGTTTACTTATTGGCTGAACTTGTAAGTGCGCGTTCTGGGACTACGCGAAGGACCACGTCTCGCGCGATCAACCGGCCATAAGGTTGTAGCCAACCCCTAAGTGCACATAGTCGAAGTTTTTCGGAGGAAAGTGTTTTATTTGCTATGACACTAGTGGCACGCAAAAATACACATATCCAACTTTGCTGTTTTTTGAGCTATTCCATAAACTTGCCATTCGTAATTTATTAATCATTCCACATGACAAAGCCTTACGTTATCTGCCATATGCTTGGATCTGTTGACGGACGTATCAAGCAAAATATCTGGGGGTTCAAAGACCATCACAAATATTTCGAGGAGACCGCCAAGAAGATCAAGTCCGATGCCTGGCTGGTAGGGCGCGTTACAATGGAAGAGTTTTCAAGCAAGAAAAAATATCCATTCACCAAGGCAAGATCGACCGTTTCCAGACAAGACTTTGTCGCAAAGCATTCCAAAACCTATGCGGTCGTCATTGATCCTTCGGGAAAGTGCTACTGGGATACCGATAAGGTATCCACGGAACATGTGATTGAAGTGTTGACTGAAAAAGTATCGGGTAGATATCTTGAACATCTGCGTGCAAAAAACGTGTCCTATATTTTCGGCGGGAAAAAAGAACTCGATCTTTCCGTTGTACTGAAAAAATTATACAAGCTGTTTGACATTAAAACTGTCCGCATTGATGGCGGAGGGCATGTCAATGGTTCTTTCCTCAAGGCGGGCCTCATCGACGAATTCAGTCTCGTACTGGCCCCTGTCGCCGACGGCACGATTGGACAACCTACAGTCTTCGAAGCCGAAGAAAAATTCGGAAAACGAAAAGCCACCCAGTTCACCCTTAAATCTGTGAAAAGGATTTATAAAGATTTCCTGTGGATTCGGTATAAGGTAGTAAAAGGGAAGAAAGGGCGATAGAAGACATATTCCGAATATGACGATGGCAACGTGCAGTTTGGCCCATCTGTCCGATTGTAAACTGTTGCATTCGTGGGACGATACAGCTCAATCATTTTCATTTTCATAAATATTGATTAAACCGCAATTTTTTTATCTGGTGTGCATCCCGAAAATAGGCGGCATCCCACCCATAATTCCACGATCGCGCAAGCGCGGGCGGAATGTCTATTTTTTTTAATTTATCAGGGGGAAATGGTTGGCGATGATACCGATAAGAAAATTGTTGAGCAGGCGCTCCAGGATCATGTTATTGCGTACGGTGAGTTGATGGGACTTTACAAAAAAAATCATTGAATCATCAGCCCTGCCAACATTAAACTGACGATCATTTAATGAACTGATTTTAAAATGCAGCCTGCTTCATCCACCCAAAACTCAAAGATGATCAAAGCTTCCCCGGAAACTTTGTATATTCAAAAAACCCCTCTATGAAAGGATACATGTACATCCTCAAGTGTGCGGACGAGAGTTATTACACCGGAAGCACAACCAACCTTGACCTCCGACTCGCTCAGCATCAGAACGGGAAAGGTGCAAATCACACCAAAAAACATCTGCCTGTGAAACTTGTATATTTTGAAAAATATGATCGTATTGATGAAGCATTCTATCGTGAGAAGCAAGTGCAGAAATGGAGCAGGAAAAAGAAAGAAGCGCTGATCAATGGGGAGTTGGATAAACTTAAAGAATTGTCGAGGAACTACACTCAATTTCCCCCTTCGGCAGGCTCAGGGGCCGAAGGTTGCAACGGTGCCTGAGCCTGTCGAAGCAACGGTGCCTGAGCCTGTCGAAGGCACGCTAACACTATATCCCCATGAAAATACTCTACAGCTATCTGAGAAATTATAAAGGCCTGATTGCCACAGCCCTTTTCCTGGCGGCAACGAGCCAGATCTTCTCCCTTCTGGATCCACATATAACAGGCAGGATCGTCGATAATTTTATTGAAAAGAAAGACGTCCTTTCGCGTCCGGAGTTTGTTAAGGGTATCTTATACCTTGTTGGCTTAGCCGTTGGCGCCGCGATGGTATCGCGTATCGCAAAGAATCTCCAGGATTATTTCACGAGTATCGTGGTCCAGAAACTCGGCGCCAAAATGTATTCGGACGGACTCAAGCACTCATTGGAGCTACCCTTTCAAACATTCGAAGACCAGAGAAGCGGTGAAACACTGGGGATCCTGCAAAAAGTCCGCACCGATTCCGAAAAATTCATCACCTCCTTTATCAGCGTCTTGTTCAGCACACTGGTGGGAATGATCTTCGTAATCATATACTCACTTACCGTAAGTTATAAAGTTACATTAGTTTACTTTGCTTCCGTTCCAATCATTGCTTTTACCAGCTGGCTGCTCAGCCGGAAAATAAAAGTTGTTCAGAAAAGCATTGTCAAGGAAACAACTTCGCTTGCGGGTTCCACAACAGAATCGCTGCGAAACATAGAACTCGTAAAGAGTCTCGGACTTGCTAATCAGGAGATCGAACGCCTGAACAAGACTACCTATAAGATCCTCGGCCTCGAGCTAAAGAAGGTCAAGTACGTAAGGGGTATGAGCTTCCTGCAGGGCACCACCGTGAACTTTATACGAAGTGTTATGATCGTTATCCTGCTGCTGCTGATATTCGACAATGAACTAACACCAGGTATGTATTTCACGTTTCTCTTTTACTCCTTCTTCCTTTTTACTCCGCTGCAGGAATTAGGGAATGTCATCATTGCTTACCGCGAAGCAGAAGTATCCCTGTTGAATTTCAACCGTATCCTGAATCTTCCAAAGGAACGCAAACCCGAAAATCCCATACACGTTGGCGCGATAACGCGTTTGAGTTTCAACAATGTCAGCTTCAAACACCAGTCGGCAAATACGAACGCACTAAACGACATCTCATTTGCCACTCGCAGCGGACAAACCATTGCGTTTGTTGGTCCCTCAGGGTCAGGCAAGACCACACTGGTCAAGCTTCTGGTAGGATTGTATCATCCCAACGAAGGAACAATAGTGTATAACGATGTCGCGAGTACGGATATAAATCTTGACGACCTCCGCGCACGGATAGGATTTGTTACGCAGGACACCCAATTATTCGCCGGCACCATTCGCGAGAACTTATTATTCGTCAGGCCCGATGCCTCCGACGAAGAGTGCGTCAGCGTCTTGAACAAAGCCGCGTGTCAATCCCTTCTTGCCCGTGCCGATAAAGGACTGGACACCGTCATCGGCGAAGGTGGCGTGAAAGTTTCCGGCGGCGAAAAGCAAAGGCTGTCAATCGCCCGCGCGCTTCTTCGGCAACCCGACATTCTCGTTTTCGACGAAGCCACGTCATCACTGGATTCCATTACCGAAGAAGAGATCACAGAAACCATACGCGATGTCTCTGCGATTAAAAACCAGGTTACTATCCTTATAGCCCACCGGTTGTCCACAATCATGCATGCGGACAAGATCTTTGTGCTGGAGCGCGGTCATATTATCGAGTCGGGTAAACACGAGGATTTGTTAACGGAGAAGGGATTGTACTATGCGATGTGGAGACAGCAGATTGGTGAGAAGGATAGTGTTGAGGTCGGCCCCTGAGCCTGTCGAAGGAGTGAACTGTATTACCTAATAACTGTTTTCCTAAAGAAAGGATTTTGTTTGGAACAACAAAGTAATCAGAATATGAGAATTTGTCGTGTGGGTGACAATTCAGCAAGCTTTTTTTTGGAATATGAAATGGAGGTCAAACCGTATGCGAACCAACGACCGGGTCAAGAAGAAATTTATTGAAGAAGGTTTTGAATCAGGCCTGGAAAGGCGTGCACCGGATCGAGTTCATGAAGCAAAATTGGTAGCCCTATGCGTAGTAAACCTCCGAAAGGTTTTGCCTGGTGGTCATTGCGTCTGCTGGCCGCTAAGATGGTGGAATTAGAGTATGTTGAAAGTCTTTCACACGTAACAGTCAGGAGCGTTTTAAAAAAAATGAACTTAAGCCTTGGTAAGTCAAGGGGTGGGTGATTCCCCCTCAAAAGAGTGGAGAATTTGTTGCTTGTATCGAGAAGGTTCTGGGTGTTTATAAACGTCCATACCAAGTTGATTATCCTGTCATTTGCATGGATGAATCACCTAAGCCCTAAAGGGGGTCAACATCACCGGAATTTCTACCTAAGCAATTCTGAGCTTCGTTCCTCCAACGCCATTTTAGCTCGATGAACTTTCGAGTGCTCGAACCGCAATCATTTGACAAGCGAAAGCTGCGCTGATTTTAAATCCTCTTGTATAATCATATTTATTTCCTGATAAAACATTTCCGATTTCACATAAGTCGACTCGTTCACGCGCACCTCAGTAATGATTTTACTGTATCGCGACAAACTGATATTGCTATTCTTCAATGACACCAGCTTGTGTTTTATCTGCTCCAGTTGTTCCCTTGTCGGGCGACTACCGAATGTATAATGAATATACGTTTTCAAATCCGATGTCAAACTGTTGATCAGCGTCTCCCTGTGCTCCTTCAACACTTCGCAGATCTGTTGTATAAATATGTTTTCATCCTCCATCTCAACTTTTTTAATGCCGGTAGCGATTCTTATACTTCGTATTGTCTTCATAACCCACGATTTTATAAATACAAACATACAAATTTTAACTAATCTTTTTAGTATTTAACTAATATTTTTAGTTAATTGAAGGGTCGATCATAGGACATCGAGAAACGATCTCCGCAATTTCAAATCCGCCGGCTGGGGGATTAAATTTGAATAGCGCCTCATGAAATGCGGGGTTAAAGGGTATTTGATAAAACCCCAACTGGTTTAATAGAAAGTCTTTAAATGATTGGTCCAAAATAGCAGTAACGCCTGGAGGTTTAATGAGAATAGCGACAAGGCCTTGAAACAATTAAAGCGGCCATCCGGGTGAATGTTTTCATCAAGGTCATCCGAAATCATTTTGATTTATTTAGCACTTGTCATTTTTGAATCAGAGTGACTTGAATACCTTTAGGATCAAAACATATTTCTGCGATTATATTTGGCCACAATGAACAAAACTCCTGTAATCGAAATCACGGACGTGTGTAAAACTTTTAAAGACGTAAAGGCAGTCATTAATCTCAACCTTACCATCTACGAAGGAGAATACGTTGCCTTGCTGGGACCAAACGGCGCCGGCAAAACCACCTTGATCGAGATGATCGAAGGGATCCAGAAACCGGATGCAGGAATGATCCGCGTATTAGGAATGAACTGGAAGGAACATGAACATAAACTGCATCATAAGATCGGGTTGTCGCTGCAGGAAACAAAATTCATCGACAAGATCACTACCAAAGAAACCCTCGATCTGTTTGCCAGCTTTTATGGTTTGAATTCGGGAAGGACAGAACAGATACTCGAACTTGTGAACCTGACCGAAAAAAGAAAAGCGTATACAAACCAACTTTCCGGAGGTCAAAGGCAGCGTCTGGCCATTGGCATCGCGTTGCTGAACAATCCGAAAATACTTTTGCTCGATGAGCCTACTACCGGACTTGATCCGGGTGCACGCCGGGAGATCTGGAAAATTCTTGAAAAACTTCGCCAGGATTTCAATACCACGATGATCCTCACGACACATTATATGGAGGAAGCTGAAGTGCTCTGTGAACGGATCCTGATCATGGACAAAGGTCAGTTTATTGCTGCAGGAAGCCTGCAGGAATTAAGTGCCAGGCACGGCGAAGGGGACCTGATCGAGATCACTTTTGCGGACGACTTCGATATCGATACCGCCAAAATCTCCGGTGTCAAAAAATTGAACTGGGTAAACGCGCATACCAAAGCCCAGATATTTGTCGAGAATATTTCAGAAACGCTTCCGTCAATCATTGAATCTACCAGGAGAGGAAATATTAGGATCACCGAACTTACCTCGAGGAAAATGACCCTCGACGACCTGTTTATCTCCATGACTGGAAGACACCTGACCGATTCCTGATTTTCAAAACCAATTGGGCGGATAAAGTAAAAGCCAAAGTCCCCATGAACAAAAGTCTCTATCAACTAATACTTACCAATTTTAAAGTTTTTTTCAGGGAACCTGCTATTCTGTTCTGGGCGGTTTTGTTCCCTATTATTATGGCCTGGATTCTTGGAATTGCGTTCTCAAACAAAGGTGAATCCCTGCGAACCGTGTACGTGACAGGGAGTCAGGAAATTCCTGAAAAGATAAGGGGGGAAAAAGTCTTTGGTGAAGAGACAGGTACACCGTTACGGATAAAATTCCGGAACACTTCTGAACAGGAAGCGGTAACGGCTATCAAGCGCGGTGTGATCGTCATTTACCTTGAAGTAAAAAACGACTCACTGATCTATCATTTCGATCCGGTGAATGCTGATGCGCAACTAACCCATCTTATGCTGGAGAGGGGTCTGGATGGATCGCCTGATCGGGTAAATAAAGCATCGATTGAACCGCTGGAGACGAAAGGGACGCGCTACATCGATTTTTTAATTCCTGGTTTAATAGCGCTTGGCATCATGAATTCATGCATCTGGGGAATTGGCTGGACCCTGATCGAAACCCGGATGAAAAAGCTTCTGCGAAGAATGGTGGCAACGCCCATGAAAAAATATATCTTTTTCAGTTCCCACATGGTGACCCGTATCATTCTCGCTGGTTTTGAGACGTTGTTACTCCTGATTTTCGCTCGTCTGTATTTCGACGCACAGGTCGCAGGTATGGTGACTGCTTTTATAGCGGTGTTCCTCGCAGGCATCTTTGCTTTTTCAGGGATCGCAATTCTAATCTCCTCCCGAACGTCCAAAACAGAAGTGGCTAATGGCCTGGTCAATGCCGTAACGCTTCCTATGATGATCCTTTCAGGGATCTTTTTTAATTATCATAACTTCCCCGACTGGGCCGTTCCAGTCATCCAGGCTTTACCCCTTACGTTGCTCGCGGATTCCTTGAGGGCCGTGTTTGTAGAGGCGGCTGGGTTCACAGAGATCTTACGACCTGTTGCTATTCTGTGCATTACAGGCCTGGCCACATTTATTGTAGGACTAAACATTTTCAAATGGTACTGAACGGATCAGATTCGATGAAAACGTTTTGCTTACGCTTATGTTTTCAATCGAGCGATTTCTGCTTATACAATACTCCGTGATTCACCCAATCATGTACGTTTCCCTTTGTAAGAAAGTCATGTCCCCATTCAAATTATTTTGAATCTAAACGGGAATTTTCTTTTTCGATTTTTTCGAGGAATAAATCTACAAAAAAATATGTATAATTTTCCTCCGATAAGGTATCTATAGACGAATCGCCCTAAAAAGCAAGACCATTATTCTACATTCGTTGGAAATGCTGATCTGCACTGCATTAGCCAGCGTTGTTATGGGCACAAATTGGATAACGTTTCGTTGATTGTAAGGTGTCGCGAGGCAAACCGTTATAAGGAGATCGGTGTCAGATAAATACAGCCACCTAACCCCATATCATTTTTTTAAGAACTTGGTTGCTGTAATCGAATCCGAAGATTGAATTAACAAAAGGTATAACCCTCTTTTTAAATTGAATGCATCCAGATCAATGCTTAATGTATTATTTCCCGTAGCAACGGTGCGATAAAGAATACGCCCGTTCATGCCGGAAATGGAAATGATATTTTTGGTTGAAGGATTCAATTTAACGGTCAAAGAATTTCCTGCAGGATTTGGAAATACATGCATTCCATAATCGATAGCTTCCTCATCATTTACCGCAATACTTTTGGTTTGCTGTCGCGCGGTTCCGTTACTTTTTGCGGATGAAACATTTGCCAGGTCGTAAATTTCGCTTGCCGTGAGTGAATAGTCATAAATGCGCACTTCATCGATGGCACCTTGAAACTTACTGGTTCCATCGGCATTTCCGCCTATTGCAAATGGCAGGGTATTCATGACGATGGAGGCAGGTATTCCGAATGTGATACTTTTATTTTCTGTTCCGTTAATGAAGATTTTCATGACCGTGCCGTTAAAAGTTCCAGCAATGTGCATCCAGGTTCCGTCGATAGGATATAGGGCGCTGGAATTAATTTTATATACGTCAGAAGTATAGGGGTTGATTTTAAAAGATACCTTACCCGTGCTGAGCAATGAAAGTTCATATCCATCCGCAATTTTGGAATCTCCTTTCAGTATTATTTTTTGTGATGATATTTTCCCCGGCTGGATCCATGCTGCAAGGGTAATTTCTTCCGTAATATCAAGCGAAGGCGCGTCCGGGACTCTGGCATACTGGTCTACGCCGTTGAGTTTTAATGCGGATCCGGCTACACCGGCTGACCACGAAGGAGATCCGACGCACTCCCCGTTATTTCCGTTGCCGGAATCATCTTTAATCGTTGTTCCTGATCCTTCATCTAATTTCCAAAACCCCGCGAGACCCGAAACTACTGGAGCGGATTGGGTAGTGAAACTCCATGCTCCCGACCAGGCGCTGTTTCCTGCTGCATTAAAAGCCTGAACTCTCCAATAATATTTTGTCACATAAGCTAATCCATCGGGTTGAACGGAGGTGGTCTGTATGTTGCTTTTTACGAACACTAAGTTTGAAAAATCGGATTGATCAGATACCTGTATTCGATAAGCGGTGGCATTGGCGGCTGATCCCCACCCTAATGTCGGATTTAGAGGTTGCCCGGTGGACAAATTCGTTGGTGTAAGAAGTTGTGGTTTGTCAGGTGGAGTGGATGGAGGAATGTCCGAAGCTAATACGCCAACGATCTGTTTATTTATATTGTCAGAGGCGAGGATAACGACATCAGCATTGTAATTATCCTTAGCGCTGGTCGCATTGTCATGTATTCCCTTTATAAGAATTGTGGTCGGACCAAACGAGATACCAGAAAGGGGCGATTCTTTATACACAATATCACTCCCCGAATATTTACAAAAAATAACTTTTAGTAAGTCTGCTGCCTGGTTGATGACAACAATTGGCTTGGTTCCGATATCTGCGACTGGATACAAGTCATCCCAACTTCCATCAGGTTGCCGTTTTAACAAGGCGACCTGGGGGTGGCCGGGTGAGTCGTAACCGGTCTTGACGGCACAATACAACGAGCCGTCCGATGCGACGGTCAGATTCAAATGATCGTCGGCCATGCCACTTCCCACGTTCAAAGCAGACTGGCTTGCAGGAAGTTCATCAGCTGACCACGCCGAAGGACTCGCTCCATTGGTATGCGTTTTAAAACCCCATCGTTTCGTAACCTGGTTGGACCAGAAAATGCCAACTTGTCCCTGCGGTAATGCAATTACGGCCCCGATATCATCATCACTAACATTGGACGCGATGATGATGGGGTTACTCCATGCGGTGTATGGAGAGTCACTCCATCGGACCCTGATATCGTTGATGCCGTCTGACGCGAGCCACATTCTTCCGTTGGCATCAACATCTATGGTTCCAATTTCTACTCCCGGATCAAGGTAAATATTGGTGGTCGAAGGCCTTTTAGACCACAGTTTGTAATTCTGTGATGGAGGATCGTATTGCAGGGAGACTAAGAGCGACGAATACTCCTCCGTTCTCCAAAGCAAGATATGGCAGACATCACTAACAGCCTTGCAATCGGCTTTGACGATGGAAGTGCCTGCGATCTTCAAAACATTCTTCCAGGCATTCCCTTCAAGTTTCCAAAGAAAAGTGCCGGAACTATTGGGAAAGACCGACCACCATTTGTTGTCGTATTTCCAAACTTTTGATTGTGGCTTGTCACCCGAATTCTTACTTACTAAAAAAGGTGTCAACGGGGTTACAGAGTCAAATACCTGAGCATGCGATGCCGTTGTTTGCAATAACAGAAAAAATAAAACGATATGGTTGAACAAAGAACCGCGCAGGAGTGATCTATTGATGAAATAAAGCATTGAAAGGAATAATTATTTGTAGTCTAAAACGCATAGTTAACCCGAGTTTGTGTTTTTCCTTTCCGCTCCTTCCGCATGTCATACATTGAAAAATTCATCTTTAATCCCAACGATACACATGAATTGGAGTAAGGAGTGATTTTGAAACCCTCACAAACCCGATGACCAAAGCGATACATCAGCCAAATTATTTAGCTGGACCATTCCGGTCTTTTAACCGCATTTAACAGATTTCTTACTACAATCTTGTGCCATATAAATTGTCAAAGCTATCTACCGTACAATACCTTTTTCTGTAAACCAGTGCCTGATTTAAAAAGCTTTTCCTCTCATGACTCCTTGAAAATGATGAAGATTGTTCCCAGATGTTTGAACAAATTTCTCCGAATGATGAATGAGTTTGTGCTTTCCTGAAAGGCACCTAACCTAATCTTAAATACAACCTGGTGTTGCGAATTCTTCTGAAGATAATCGATACATAAATAATCTAATTTTCAGGTTGAAAAGAAGCCGCGCGCCCAATTGAAATCTGCTCTTTGCGGATCAGGTATCAAGTTCGCTTATGAGAGAAACGGATGGCTCAAACTGGCATGATTATTTACTGTCGCTTCCCTATAATTACGCCGCTAACTCGGAGAAGCATTCATACAGGAACTCAGCCTCTTGCGATAGCTTCCGGAACCCAGGCTGGTAGGTTTATGAAGCCGCTATGGAATTTTGAAGTATCAGGGATGCCTACCAAAAGCTTTAAGGAATTATGACTTCAAAGGTTATAAATGGTCTCAAAACCAATTCTTCCCAAAAATTACACGGGACGCTAAGTCCATACATTTTACAAAGGTTACCGAAAACAGGGAATAACGAAGCCACGAGCCACACAAAAAGCCATTGGCTTCTGGTGATTCTACCCGTGCTCGGAATCAGCTTTTGGTTTTTACTTGGATTTCCTTTTGCTGACAGAAACGAAAGTTATATTTGGATTACGTACCTGCAGAAGTTTTCTTTTGCAGAAATCATTCAAAACCCTATCCCCAGCATTCGAAACTTCAGGCCACTGGCGCAAACTGTCACGTGGTGTTTATATCATCTTTCCGGTGGTAACGGAATACTGGGTCAGGTCATAAACTTTTTCCTGTTATGCGTCGCTACCTGGATGATGATTCCATTAACACACGTCTCTAAATTACTGTATGGGCAAGTATTCTATTTGATGGTTGGCCTCATCTATTTCTCGTCATTTTATTACGTATTTAATTTGCACGGCATTTTTTATAGTCTGATCCTATTGATGGTTGCTTTGTTCTTAAAAACACAGGAAGGCGTACTGACCAATTGGAAAATATGGTTTCCCATCTGTTTCACGCTGGCCTTTTTTCATCCGCTGATTTTATTATTCTATGTTGCTTACCTGGTGGGATGGCTAATCGAAATAGAACAGATCGATAGCAAAAAGGTCTTACTGCTAGCTTCCATCCTGGCTGGGCTGTTCGTACTCCTGGAAATGCTATTACCCTATTCGATCTTTTCTGTGATCGACCTTCAAAACCTGATAGGCACATTTCGCAATGTTGAAACGCATGCTATCCTAAAAATATTCACACTGCTCTTGTGTTCATTAACACTTCTAAATAAAGATCGTCAGCAACAACTATTGCTCTTGGCTATGGCGGTAATCTATTTACCACTAACCTTTATTTACGATTTACCATTGCTGTTATTGCTTGGGTTTCTTATTTTGTTGACACTTGTCATAGAACGGAAATGGTCACTGGCCGCTTTAATGTTAGCCGCAATCTCTTTTCCGATAACCGTCGGGTCAGGAGCCCCTACCAAAGCATCCATTTTTATCTTTTTGCTACCCCATCTTCTTCTACGCCCCTTATCCATTTCATTTGTTGTGAAAGATTGGCTACCAAAAGCCTTTGCTCTTGCTACCATAATTAGTATTACGGTTTGCGCAGTGCTCATCAGGCTGGAAATAAAAATTCCGTTGATATCACCCCTGATAAATCCCGTCCTTGTTGAAAAGGGGAAAACCCATCAACTGGAAAAGGCGTTGATGCTGGCCCAACAACAAACTCAGTTCAGGCAGATTCAGTTTTTGCAGGAAAAGCAAGCCAGCATCAGAGACCAGGGGCAACCCAAACAACGCGACAACTTCCCTCCCACAAAGCAAAAAGAGTTGGATGTCTATCAGCATTATGCATTAGCGAAACAGGGGGGGAAATCATTACCTACATGGTATATGTCATTTGGAACTGCGCTTCCAAATGACACACTCATGCTTGTATATACGCTGCAGGAAAAAAACTGTAAACCAGCATACATCTATGAAGGCGTCCCGCCAAAGACTAACCTTCCTGGCTATCATCGGTTAACCGTGAGTGAATAGGGTGCATTTTATCCTTCAACCAATATTTTGTTTTCAATTTCTATAAAAGATTTTTAAATGATAAAAAGTACCATGATACTGAGTGGGTTCCTATTATTAATCATTTCATCCGTTCCGGGGATTTATAATGTACAGCCCACATCAACGGGGTTAAGTAATGCCAATGTAGAATTCTGGGAAACCTTTGAAGGGGAGCAACCATTTTCCCAGGCGTATAACATTGAAACAGGCAACTGGGAATATGCCTTGCAATACGTTGGGTCGCCCGTCTTCAGAGGGCAAAAGTCTGCAAGGTTCGAAATAAAAAAAGATCAACCCCTGGTGAAAAACGGTAAGCGTTCGGAAGTAACCATTATTAAAGGATTGCCAGGCAAAGACATGTGGTATTCATTTGCGGTATATTTTCCAACCGATGGTTTTGCCACCGATTCTCAGCGCGAAGTCATCAATCAATGGTATCAGAATGGAAGTCCGGCCACATCCTTACGCGTTCGCAATGACCGGTTATATCTGGAGACAGGTTTCGAAAAAGAGAACCGAAAACAAATCGATATTGGTTTCGTCACAAAAGATATCTGGCATGAATTTGTATTTCATTTTATTCATTCGCATAGTCATGATGGTTTCATTGAGGTGTGGCATAATCGAAAAAAGATCATTACACACCAGGGTGGGAATATGTATGATGATGTGCTACCCAAATGGAAAATTGGCCTCTATAAAGCTGCATTCAAATTTGGCACGTCAGATCTAAGCAAAAGGGTTATTTACTTCGATAATATAAAGGTGGGTAACCAAGGGGCATCTTATCCAGATATGGTGCCCAGTCGTGAGTAATTCATAAGTCAAAATGAAGATTAAATGATGATGATCTAATGGCAGGTTGTAACGAATAATTTCACTATGTATGATTGAAGGCACTGATTGTTTTATGTACAGTTTACGTCGTTTGGTAATCCTGCCAATACTTTTCTGCATTTTGTCAGATGCGACTTCACAAGGCTTTCAATCAATAACTCATTTAACACCATTAGCCGCAGCTAAAACGACAGGTGAAAAACCCCAGTCTAAAGTTTGGAACTACGCGGGAAAATCGTGGGCGGTGTTTCCGGTTACAACCGGAACGTATATCTGGAGATTAGACGGAACTTCCTGGACAAACGTATTAAAGATTTCATCCAGTACAAGTGTGGAAGCCGATTGCAAAGTGCTCGGCAATGTGTGCCACATATTTCTCTGGAGAAGTGGAAAAAATGCTTCTCAACTCATCTCTGTAGAATATAAGCAAGCTGCGAATACCTATGAACTTTGGAGTCAACGCACCTCAACCGCATACATCAATCTCGATTCGGGGGCTGAAACAGGTACAATCGATATCGATGGCGCCGGAAGAATGTGGTTGGCGTCGGATGGCGTCGACGACATACGCTTACGATGGAGTGATTCTCCATACGATACCTGGAGTACTCCGGTGATTGTCGGAACGGGAGTAACAGACGACGATATTTGCGCTATTATTGCTTTGCCAGTGCAAGGTCAAATGGGTATTTTATGGTCAGACCAAAATGCAAGGAGATTTGGCTTTAAGACCCATACTAATGGGTCTTCTCCCTCCACATGGTCTGCCGATGAAAATCCTGCCTCGCAGTCATCATTGAATATCGGGAAAGGAATGGGAGATGATCACCTGAATCTGGCAATAGCCAGTGACGGGACACTGTATTGCGCAGTGAAAACAAGTTATGACACGCCTGGTTATCCCCGTCTCGCATTATTAAAGCGATCCCCTGCAGGTAGTTGGGATAATCTTTACGAGGTTTCCGATTCTGGAACAAGGGGTATCGTCATACTGAATGAGGCTGCCGGAAAAATAAAAGTGGTGTATACTTCTCAGGAAGACGGTGGGGAAATCCTGTACAGAGAATCCCCAACCTCAAATATCTCGTTTAGTCCGGCCTTAACATTAATCAATGGAAAATATAACAATCCCACTAGTAGCAAAAATAACTATGATCCGGATGTGGTCATATTAGCATCCGATGCAGCCAATATTGTAGGGATACTGGGTAGTGATTTTCCTTCTGTAACTGTGGGGAATTCAACGCCGCCCTTTGGTGAACATTTAACAGGTTTTTTCCCAAATCCCGTACTGGATTTAATCACCCTTGATTTACAGGGAGAAACAGGTACTGGTCTTTCCATTTCAATTTTGGATCGTTTGGGAAGGATATACTACAGAACCACCACGAACATTAAAAGGCAAACAATTGATATTGATATTGATGTCCGCAATTTGCATTTATCCTCCGGCCTGCATCTTTTAATCATTGAAAGCGAACGGTATTCCCGCGTATTCAAGTTTATAAAAAAATAACCTCTATTTTTTGGCAACAAACAGAATGCATGGCACACATTTTTTGGTTTATTTCTCAGTACACGGTATAACCATTCACGCGTCCTGGTAATTGAATATTGAAGGGAATAATAATACCAATGAATACACCCTCAAAATTGGAATGCTGACCAGATAGGTATTTTCCAATCTTGCACAGTGAAAATTTAAAGGTTGACAAACATTTTTTTGTGGTCAATCCGTTTTATGAATATCTCAAATTATTTTTGGAGGCGCATTCTCATAGCTGGACTAGCGCTCATGCTAATTTCATGCGATGATCCCGAGCCGGACCTGGGGCCATCGGAGAATCTTATATTTTATGAAACTTTCGAAGGCCCTGAACCCTTTTCAACAACCCATAATAAAGAAATAGGGGACTGGGAATACGCATTACAGTATGTTAATTCTCCTGTGTATGACCAAATGCGTAGTGCACGGTTTGAGATACAACAGGATCAGCCCATGGTGGCCCAGGGTAAAAGGTCAGAGGTAACTATTATAATGGGCACAAACGGTGTGTTGACCAAAAAAGCCTGGTACAGTTTCGCTGTCTATTTTCCTTCAGATGCTTTCGCCCCCGACACTACTTACGATGTCATCAGTCAATGGTATAAGGATGGAAGTCCGGTCAGACTCATAACGAAACGCGATCGTTTCTTAATAGACATTGGCAGTGAAGTGGGTGCCAAAGAAAAAATTGATGTTGGCGACCTTACCCGAGATACCTGGCATGAATTCATTTTTTGTTTTGTTCATTCTCCTTATAGTGATGGCTATATAGCGGTATGGCAAAATGGAGAGCAAAAGGTATCACGAAGCGGAGGGAATATGTATAACGAATTTTTGCCCAAATGGAAAATAGGGATCTATAAATCGGCATTTGAAGTCGGCACTTCCCTGGTCACTAACAGGGTGGTATTTTTTGATAATATTAAGGTTGGTAATGAGCATGCTACCTATCGGGATATGGAACCCCTAAGACCATAAATGCCGGCCCTACCCAAAGCATTGCGAACGAAATCCGAATCTTTGCATTGGTCTCCCAAATTGAGTGTAAACGAGCGTAATCAAAACATACCTAATTCTACTTTGTTAACTTTGAATTGTTATCTGGCTGCGTGAGTTGCCACGGGCTTCAGCCTGGAATTGAGGGTGAAGGATTAGTGTGCCAAAGGAAAGGACAAGACAACGAGTGAGTGCAAATTTTCTGGCACACTCACCTACGCTATCTGGCAGCACATTCTTTCGCAAGCTTCGGCGGGCGCGGCACGGACCACTAGTCTTAATCGAAGCGATTTTCTGCAATAGTTCCAGTAATTAGGCTAAAGCCATATCTCAGCTTATCATGCTCACCACGACCTAAAGGCCGTGTCAACCGACATGCCATTTCAAAATTCCCATATTGTAGGATAACACCGTAGACTAATCAAACCGGATGTAAGAATCGGGTAATTTTAGCCCTCCGATTGATTTCGATAACAGGAAGAATTTCCGTAACTTATATATGGGTGTATTAAATTCCAGAACACACCCTATCCGTAACGCACATTTGTAAATCCCCGTAGGGATGGCCTTATGGTAGCAATGGCCATACGAAAGGAAACTGAAATCCCGTAGGGATGACCTTATAAATTACCAGCACTGAATGATCCGAAGCATGCATGATCTGGACAAGGATCCTACCACGCCAATCCATCAAATCATTCGCACGTCCAACATGGGTGGAATTAATTAATTCAGACAGTGCGCTTCATAAGGCCGTCCCTTTTATATCTCGGATGACTATTGTATTAATGGAATTACTATTAAGCTAATTATGGCGCTTTAGCTAAGTGTATCCTGTCATGACCAACATTTGCTGCAAATATAGTTAGGTGTAATTTATTAATTTAGTCCCTTTCGCCCTTTCGCCCTTCATCAATTTGTTAATTGTTTCCTCATCGGTAATAACCCTAATAGTGACAGTTTGAGTTTTTTGAGGAAGGCTTTCGTCAATCGGCTTCTTATTCCATCGGGAGGGTTGTCGGATTGTCAACCAAATTGCAGCCTGGGTATCCGGTGCATAGCTTGACGCACGTCCAAGTGCACAAACCGCAGCGTCCCTGAGACAGGAGACACTGCGGAGACGATACTGTTGCGCTCGATGAATTTGAAAACGCAAATCCAAATCTTAAAATCCCGAAGGGATGACCCTATGGTAGAAATTTGCGAAAAAAGGTAGTTAAATCCCGTAGGGATGACCTTATAAATTACCAGCACTGAATGATCAGACGCATGCATGATCTGGATAAGGATTTTAGCAGGCCAATGGATCAAATCATTCGTACGTTCAACATGGGTGGAATTAATTAATTTAGACAGTGCGCTTACGTTCTTTTACGCGCTCAAATATCCGCAGTAACCCTCTGAGAATAAAACGGCAAGGGGTTTACATTTCAGCCAAAAATCGTAAATGAACCTTTAATATAGGGTCTCAGTCTATTTATATTCCTGAAATAAGGAATAGAGCCATCAACACGCAATGAGCAACATTTAACGGTACATAGCGCTTTCTACCGATTCAGTTAAGGCTGTGCGTACAATGCTTCATTAGTTTCGCGCATCTAACCATATCTGAATGAAAGAAAAGAGACGAATATCGCTCACTTTGCTGAGCTTTTTGACGACGATTTTATTATCAACATCCTGTGAGGATCAAAATCTGGAACCTTCCATAACCACAAACTCCACTTCGTTAACAACGGCAATCACCCAGGAATCGACATTAACCAATTTAATTTATCAGGAAACGATGGAAGGGTTAACACCATTTTCCACGGCTCATGATTGGGACATTGGAAGCTGGGATTATGCCTTGCAATTTGTAAAGTCGCCAATATACAAAGGCCTTAAAACCGCAAGGTTTGAAATACGCAAAGATCAACCCCTCGTAGCCAACGGTAAACGATCGGAGATTACCATCATCAAAGGTCCTTTAGAGAAATTAACAAAAAATTCCTGGTATAGTTTTGCCGTTTATTTTCCTTCCTATGGCTACGAGTATGATGACGAGCGTGAGATTATTAACCAATGGTATCAAAATGGAAGTCCCGCCACGTCCCTTCGAACCAGACGTGACAGGATCTTACTAGAAAGTGGGAATACAAAGGACAGCAGAAAGCAATTTGATCTAGGTGCTATAGTCAAAAACAAATGGCATACCTTCGTATTTCATTTTGTCCATTCATACGGAACCGATGGTCTGATCGAAGTGTGGTTTAACGGCACAAAAAAATTAACGCTTAAGGGAGGCAATATGTACGATGATGTTTTGCCCAAATGGAAAATAGGGCTTTACAAATCCGCCTTTAAATATGAATTGTCAGCGGTAACCCGCCGGGTTATTTATTTTGATAATGTCAAGGTGGGCAATGATAAATCTACTTACGAAACGATGAAGCCGGCTTTGTAAAAACTCAGATACGTTTTTCGTATTTCAATACCTCCTCAATCATGAAACGAGTGGTATCGATGCAATCAGCAAGAAGTACTTTTCGCATCTCCTGGTATTTTTGTTTTCCATTTTCATCCTGAATAATTTCCAGCGCTTTCTGAAGTGCCCGTTCCTGGTCTACTTCACTTTCAGTAAAATTATTAACGAGGTGGTATTTATTTTGTTCTTCATCCGTATACCCTCTCCCATCGTTATCAATAAAGACAGAGGGTGTGCCCAATACCGCGGCTTCCGAAGCCATTGTCGCGCTTTCACCAAACAATAATGAACTGTAATACAAAGCATCGTGCATTTTATCAAAGGGAATCCTGATTCTGAATTTTTCAAGGTCATCCGGTAATTTTCCTTCAGAAGAAATAAACACTTTAGCATACCTGCTTAATTCCATTACAGCTTTTCGTTTGTTGGCAAGTGTCATTCCGGTATGACCAAAGTCGTGCGCCGCTTCCCATGACACAAATCTGATAATGACAAACCTGTCAGATTCCTTAACATTCAAAATAGTTAAAACAGAAGGTTCCGGCTTGAAATAATTCGGATGGAGATAGGAAAGTTCCATGTAGCCATTGAACCGGACGTGTTTTCTACCCAAATCAATCCGATAGCAGGCAGGGGTAAAAACCTTTGTGGCAAATGGAATGGTTAATTGGTGATGAAGTTTTGCATGTTCGGTATCACTAAACACCAATGATATTTTACCGGATAATTTAGCGACATGCGATGGATATGGATGGAGGAAGTTCAAAAAAAGGTCAGGCTGAAACTTCCGAGCAATCGAAAGGAGTTTCAGATCGGCATACATCAGATAAAGGAATTTACTCACCTTTCCGGTTTTCCCTTTGCCACGGTTTATAAATGGAATCGCATACAGTTGTAATAGCTTGTGTTCAATTTCCTTGTTTCTTGCAACAACCAGAATATCATGGCCCTTCGCCACCATTATCCTGTAGAAATTTCTGAAATAATGTACGTGGGCAGGGTGATTGATATCAATAAGGATCCGCATCTTTCAATACTTTTTTATAAATCTCGATAACGCGCCGGGCAACCGTTTCTGAATCCAGGGCAAGGTCGTGAATTCTTTGTTCTCCCCGGGTGCGTCGGTGGCCCTCTGAAAAATTTAAAGCCTCAGTTAATTTTGCCGCGTAATCCTCCGGTTTAAAGGAAGCAATATAGCAACCCTCTGTATTGCCGAAAACCCATTCTATATCCCCCACGTTTGTGGCTACTATCGGACAATTGCAAGCCATAGCCTCCTTCACAACATTCGGCGAGCCTTCCATATAAGAGCATACAGCCAATACATGAACGGAATTCAGGTATTTTGGAATGGTATCATGTGAAACCGGATACGGATTAATCAGCTCAACATCATTTCGATTCAAATAGGAAATCGCATTCTGTGCAAGCTTTATATTTTTTCTGACACTGCTTCTACTTCCCAGAAATAAGACCTGTTTCTTTCCAGCATTCAGTGCCAGCTCATCACGATAATTTTTTGGAGTGGATCTAAACTTGGTAATATCTATTCCGTTCGGTACGATAAATGATTTTTGTTTCAGGTAGACGTACCTTTCTATGTTACTCGATTTGGAAATGATGGCACTGACGAAAGGCTGAATGAGACGAGTCAATATCGTTAAATACCGGCTGAAAAAAAGTGTTCTATTTTCTCCGACGTATTCACCATAAGCATCACTCCCCATTAATGACAACACAATCGGGGTTTTTCGGGAGGCCAATACCGCCGTACATCCTGATAGAATAAAATGGGCGTGAATGAGGTCATAATGGTTTTGTTTCAGATGGTTTCGTAGACGGGCGCTGGCTGTCAAATAACCTTTCAATCCTTTGCCTTTAACAGGGAAGTAATCAATATCGACGCCTGCCTTTCTTATTGCCTCGCCTTGCTCCCTGATAAAAGGAACCACCTCAAAGCCATTTACATTTCCACTGCAAACGAACAGTACTTTCATAACTGGTCAATAATATTCACTTTATCTAATGGCTAAGCGTGGGTACTTGACGGCTACTTCGGTCGCGTCGGCTACCGGTTCGGGCTTCCAGGCCTTCACGGCAGATAATGCCAGCATCAAAAAAGGCGCAAAGGTTAGCGTTCCAATGAACCGTCCCGGTAAGAGCACCATTAAAAACATTACCAGCAGAGGATAATAAACCTTTTTGCTTTGAATGGAAATCCTTTGATTACCCCGAAAAAAATAGTGTAAAAATAATAAAGCGAACAAAAACATCCCGACTATCCCTGTGCTGTAAAACATCATATTTAAATCGCTGTGGATAGGCCTGTCCCTGCCGAAGTAGCGGACGCCGATATCATAGGTGTCAAATAACTTCACACCAAAAAGTATTTCGAATATATTCTGATTCCTTTTATGATGATCAAAAATATAGAATGTCTCCAGGTATCTTCCTTCCTCTTCGTACGTATCAATATCCTGGATACGTTCTCTTTTTTCCAACTGAGCCATGAGCGTTTGTTCATAGAGCGGATAACTCACTACCAGGGCCGAAATAAAAAACAAACTCAAAATGGCCATTTTAAAAATTAATCTACGATTAAGTACTGCATACACGATTAGAGCGCCCGCAAGCATACCCATTGCGGTTCTTCTGGTGTTTACAATAAGTATACAGATATTGATGAGAATAAAAACGATATCAATTCCCTTGACTGCCCAGCTTCTTTCTTTATTCGATACAACATAATGAATGGCCAGAAAAACAACGATTGGGACAACATACATTCTTGACGTAATAAGAAACCCGGTAGTGAATGCCTCTGAATACGATTCTCCAATATGATAGATGTTGGCAAACCCAATATAAGCAGGGATGATAATCAGTAAGAATCTGTTAAAGCCTTCAAACTCATCAATGAAGTTATGCTGTCTTCCGATACAGCGGCCCACAGGGATCATGAGCAAGGTCAATAAGATCGCCAATACATTTCGTATGGAAATAATAAAATCCCCGGGCGAATAGACCAGTAATATGAGCAAATACAGGTTTAGAACAACAAAAATCAAATCCGTTTTTTTAAACGCTGACTGCCTGACTACAAAAATGGAAATAAAAACCAACGGGATGATGTATCGGATAGCAGCAAATATTTTTTCATCCTCATAAAATCCATCGAACATATCGAATAAAACAAAAAACGCCATTAATGCATAGACGAACATTTTTGAATCGTAGAAATAAGCCAAAATTAAAATACCCGTTAATGCGAACAGTATCATGATAACATTATTTTACATGGATAACTGAGGCTTGCAACTGATGAAAAAACGCTTCTGCGTTTTGAACGGGGCTTACCTTCGTGGAAAATTCAAATTTGTTCGGGCAATCGGAATTTTCAAACAATCGGTGGAGGTAAGGATTATACCGCTTCAATTCTGCTAATTTATCTTCATAGTCCATTTTGTCGAATCTGCTTCGGCCGGAATCTCGTGACTGTATCCTTTCACAAGCTGTTTCTTCATCGATATCGAAATACAACACGTAATCCGTTTTGAAATAGAATCGTTTTAATTCATCCTGAAGCTTATTTAATGAGTGAACCTTAAAGATCGTGGCGGACCATAAGCCCTGAATGATCCATTGGTCAAGCAAGAGTGCGTCAACTTTCCGGCTTCCGATAAATTGGTGCAAAACGATATTGAACAGGCAAAGTTTCATATACCTATAAATAGAATCGAAACTGTAGATCCGGTAGCTCGCCAGGAGGTAAAAGAAAGCCAGAAAATCAAGACCGTGTGTGAATATTGTTTCTAAATAGATCCGGAGCCTGTGATAAAAACTTTGCTCATATAGAAATGCTTTTACATCGCAGAAAGTATAGACATTCAGGTTCTGCTTGCTGAAAAAATCTGAAAAGAAACTGCAATTTGTAGTTTTGCCACTTCCTGTAGGGCCGACAAATTCAACAATGAGGTTTTTCCCTCTCAACAGGCAATGCACCTTATCACTTTCGATCAAAGTTATTTCCTTCGGGGCAATATAGTTAGCCGTTAACATATTAAAGTACGTTCCATATTTCACGCTTTATTATATAGAGTACCTCGGTTAAAGGTTTCCCGGGATCAACTGTAATAGTCTTGGATGCATTGGAACCCGGTTGTTTAATTCCCATGGAAATCTGCAAACCAGTGTCTTCGCCCAGGTTTACTTTTCCGGCACCGTTATCATTCCCCATCAATCTAAAAACCAGGTCAGGTGAGTATTTTCTGGATTTGGCATAGATATTTGATTCCATTTTACCGAGGACTCTCAGAAAGGGATTCTTCGAGCGCGCAAAATCAAAAAGTACAGGCCTGCCGTCGTGACCCATAATCTTGTTCTCCGGAATATAATCGCAGACTACCAAAGCTCCTTTCTTTTTGGCAGTGATCCCCAGCATCAGGTTTTTGCTTTTTTCCCGGGCAGTCATCACCGCCTGGATACCATTGTAAACGGATGGCAGAGAATGCTCCTTTTCCGCGGGAGTTTTTTCCTGCCATTTCAATAAGTTTCTATCTGGACGCCTTCCAAGACAAACTCTATACACGTCTAATTTTTTTCCAAAAGTTTCCTTTAGCAGACCCGTAACCCTGGCATTCATCGCACTATCCGACCCTGTGATAGCAACCATTATTCCGCCACGGGGATTAACCCTCATGGATAAAAGGGGATGGGTAAAAATGCGAGACAATTTTCTGAAAATGGTTACCGCTGTTTCCCTGTACCACCTCTGCACCAAACCGCCCAGGACTGAGTATAAGCGGTACCTGGCGAACTCCTTTCTAATAAGCGGTGCCAGCATATGAAGTTGTTTACGGTTAAATTCACCTTTGACTAAATTATATATGGGAACATAATTTTTAAAGAGCGATTTTATGACGGCTTCAACTTCTGCCTCAATGGTTCTCTTTCGAAGCCAGTTGTGTTGGTAAATAACTTTTTCACTGAAGCTTACTCTGTTTTGAAGGTGCATAGTGATCAAATCCCGGTGTCTGAGTTTCAATGACTCAATCAGGTACAGCAGGATTAACTCAAAAGTCGGCTGTATACAATACATGCCAAATTCCTTATTGTACACCCGCGAGTTGAGGATTTGATTTTCAATATCCAATTGATATCCCTTCAGGTAAGGTTCGCCGATGGTGAGCCGGTAATAGGTATGAAGGTGAATGACCTTACCGGACCCAGAATCAAGTGCCAGAAAGTCGACAATATCCTTGTATTGCTTCTGTTTAATAGCCTCAAATTTTTTAAAGCCTAATGTGTGGAGAATGAGTTCCAGCTTTCCCTTTTGGCTTTGATCAAAGAGAATATCAATGTCCGATTCTCCCGTTATGAAAACGCTAAGGTGCTGCTCGTTGCCCTTTAAATTGCAATAGACAATAGCATTCTCATGCAATGCCTCAAACAGATTTGTGACGACAAGTAATTTCGGATGCAGGTTAGCCGATACCACCATTTCTTCAGAACCAGATATTTGTTTTACAGCCTCCATTGCATTAAAAATTAAAATTCCTTGTTTTCGGAAATCAGGAATGTCACCATTAAAGCATGTTCCATATTTCTTTCCTTACAATACATAAGACCTCGTCTAATGGTTTTTTCGCATCTACCGTGATGACTTTACACGTATCCTTAAATTTCAGTTGTTTTACGCCGTTGATCTTGGCGTTTAGCTTTTCGATGGATGTTTCTCCAGGTTTTCTTTTTTCAACCACTTCGGCATCGGTAACCAACTTAAAGAGTATATCAGGTGGATGGTTTTCCGCCTCTTCGTAAATACTGGCTTCCATTTTAGCCACTGTGCGGAATAACGGGTTCTTTGAATCCAGGAAATCGTGCAGGAGTGGACCATCATTGTATCCCATAACCTGATTTTGCGGGTAACGGTCACAAATCACAAGCGCGCCCTTCCTTTTAGCATTTTGCATCACCCTCATGTTTCTGCGTTTTTCCTGAGCCACCAGAAAAGCCTCCATACATTTATAATGGCCCCGGACAAAACCTCCCTTTTTAGGAGTAACATCCTTTATAAGGTTAGCCGGATTCCTATCCTTTGTGGCAGTAAAAAGTATTTTTGAAGATTTCAGCAATTTTCTCCCCCACGAACTTTTACCATCTCCCCTTCCAAAGTAAATTTTATAGATGTCTAATTTTTCCAGAAAAGTATTTTTAAGGTTTTCCGTTATTGTGGATTTCCCTGACCCGTCAGCGCCAATCACGGCAACTACAATCCCACCCCGGGGATTAATCCGCTTTAATAATATGGGTTGGTCAAGAATCCAGCCTAGTTTTCGTGAAAAAATGAGGGTCGCCTCCCTGTACCACCGGAGCACCATCGCCTTTAAGGGGGAATACAGTCTTTTAACTTTGAGCTCCTTTTTAACTATCGGGGAAAGGTTCTGGAGTTGTCTGGTATTAAATGGACCTGTAACTATCTTATAAATCGAAGCGTAATCCGTAAAAATAGCTTTCAGGATACCGTGTATTTCGGCGTGAGTGGTCCTGGACTTCAGCCAGTCATATTCCAGCAAAATATATTCCCTTGCCTGACCTTTCTTTCCTAAGTTTATTAAGAGTCGATCACGGTGTCTGAGTTTTAATGATTCTCTCACGAACAACAGGATTAATTCCAACCCGGGTTGGATGCAATACAGGCCAAATTCAGGATTATACACACGCCCTTTTAGTACCTGGTCTTCAATGTTTAATTGATATCCTTTTAAATAAGGCTCACCCATAGTTAGCCGGTAGTGTGTATGCAGGTGAATAACCTTTCCAGCTTCGACATCAAATCCAATAAAATCAACAATACCACTATACTGCTTCTGTTTAATCGAATCGAATCTTTTGAAACCCAGCCTATGGAGGATCAATTCGAGTTTTCTTTTCTGCGTTTCATCAAAAAGCACGTCAAGGTCAGTATTTCCCATCATACTTGCCCCCAGGTGCTCATTGCTTTTCCAATGGCAATAGAGAATATCATTTTCATGCAATGCCTCGAACAAACTTGCAATCAGGCTTACTCTTAAAAGCGGTTTGGTTGCTAATTCAAGCATTTTTAGGGAGTAAATTTTTAAAACGTTTTACGATCAGCTTGTCATACAATTTTTTCAGCTCAACGCTGACTATGAGATCCGGGAAATAAATTAAAGTCAGTAATAATGTTATGCCGGCCCCTGCTCCTGTAAGGACCAACGTGAAAAAGTCAGGGATACTATTTAATCTGCAAACGGTTACCAGCGCATGGCTCACGATACCAGTAATGATTCCTAACATCACTCCCTGCTTATGTGCTTTTAGCATGTCAAGCCATGTGATGTTGGTGAGCTTTAAACTTAAATGGGCCATGAATAAAAAATTACCAACTAAGGCAATAGCCACACCGCACGCCACTCCATAAATACCCCAGAACTGCCCGATATAAGAACCAGTAATCACCATTACCGCATAAATTACCTGGCGCCAGGCCCTTCGATAAACCGCTCCCGTGGCCCTGGACAATGAATCGCTCATTTTATAACTCATTCTGAAAAAAAGACTACAGGCTAAAATTTGAAAAGGCAGAATTACCTCAGTCCAGCCAGAACCAAGCAGGACCGCTACAATTTCAGGGGCTAAAAGAAAGATGAGAAAACTACAAGGAATAGCTATTAGCGCGATAATGCTTACACCGGTCAGATACGCTTTTGCCAGGCTCGGCTGATGATCCTGAACTTTAGCCATCGCAGGAAAAAGTGCTTTATCAAGCGCGTTGCCAAAAAGTCCTGCGGGCATCACCATAAACTTGTATGCTCTGCCATAAATCCCAAGTGCTGTGGCACCCAGCATCCTGCCTACGATCAGATTATCTCCCTGTGTGGCCAGATAATTAGCAATCTTGGCAATCGTAAATCCTCCTCCAAAGAACATTAGTTCCTTAAAGGCTTTCCTTTCGAATCCAAACCTTTTAGGAAAGGGTTGAACGAATAGCAATAGGGTGGTTAACAAAAGGGATTGGGAGAGACTGGCCACTACCAGTGCCCAGACACCCCATCCGAGGAATCCCAGCAAAATGCCCACTGCACCATACCCGATAGCGTAAGAAACAACTTCAATCGAGGTACTCAATTTGAACTTCATGTCACGCTGAATAAGGGCCTGCGCAATGAGGGTAAATGAATCGATCAGGAAAATAAGGGAGAGCACTCGTAGTACGTTGGTAAGCTCAGGCATTCTAAAAAACACCGCTATATAAGGAGCGGTGAATAGTAGGAGAAAAGCAAAGAAACCTCCTATAAATATAGAGAGGGTGAATCCGGTAGTAAGATGGCGTTTTTCGATTTCCTTTCGCTGGACCAACGCGGGCCCTACGCCCATGTGGCTGATCATCTTGGCGAATTCCATTACAATTATTGCAATTCCCATTAACCCAAACTCATTCGGACTGACCAATCGGGCCAGTATTGCAAGCACACCAATTTTTAAAGCAACCTGAACGCCACTTCCCAGCGCTACCCAAACAAATCCTGTAAAGGTCCGTTGGATAAGCGTTTTGGAGGATGTCGTATTAATATCTTTCATCTGGAGTGTACGTAAAAGGCAGCCGAATAAATTCGGTATCTATATTCAACTTCGTCTAAAATCAAGAAAATTTATTTCGTCAGCAAAGTGAATGAATTTTTTGAGTTGAAATTTTGAACCGTCAGGCACACGATTTTACGCTAAGCATTTAAGTGAAAGAAACTGGTATTGTGATGCTGACCTTATTTCAAACAAAACGTTTAAAATTTAATGCCTAAATAACCAAGGCTCACAGCCTTAAAAAAATGTCTAAGTCTCTTATCACTCCAATCCTCTTCCATTTTCACAATTTGATTTTCGGCCATCCAATAACTAGCACCATTGAGCTATTTGAACTAAATAACGCTTCTGCACTGGGTCGTAAAGTTCTGATAGAGGTCTTATCAACTAAGATAAAAAAAACTATCGCAAAGGATAATCGATGAATTCTAAAGCACCCAACCAGATCACTAAAAATGTATGTCTCGATTGTCCCAATTTTTACCCATATTATATTTTACAGTAGATGTAACAATTCTGGTTTTTGCATTCTTTGGTTCAACAATTCCATTTAGGCAAAATAATTACGAGCCACTACCATGGATCACCCTTGGAATAGCGATTTCGCTATGGCTAATAATCGGTTATTCACGAAAGCTATATCAGTCAAATTTGAATAATGGGTTTATCCGGCGAATGATTAGTTATAGCAAATCCTACCTAATCTTCACCATCGCCATCATTTCGGTGGCTTATTTAAACATTAAATTCCCAATAGAGGTTGGCAATGTGTTGATTTGGTTCGTTGTAATTTTTCTCGCCTTGAATCTTGCCGCAAATTCAATTCTAATCAATATAATCAGTCGTTACCGGAGAAGACAGGACAACATTAAGTACACATTGGTTGCGGGAGTCGGGGATATGGCTTTAAAAATCTCAAGTTATTTTGAGTCGAATCCGGATTTTGGTTTCCAAATAAAAGGATACTTAAGTTCCAACGGGGAAGAATGTAAGGTGTGTCAGGAAAAAGTGGTTGGCACTATTAAGGATATAAAGGAGTATTTGAATCAAAATACCATAGATGAAATTATTATTGCCCTTCCTTACAAGTCATCCAGGAAAAAAATAAAGATGATTATTCAAGAAGCAGATTTTAATGGCACGCGGGTAAGCTACGTGCCGGACTATCAGGGGCTCCTGGGTAAAAACTTCAAAATTATCCATGACGGTGAATTGGATGCCGTGAACGTACGTCAATTACCCCTTGATGAAATCTACGGTGCGGTTGAAAAGATCGTTTTCGACTATGTATTTTCGGCAATAGTCGTGTTTTTCTTATCTCCTTTGTTTCTGTTCATTTCCGCCTTGATAAAATTCGATTCTGCCGGCCCGGTCTTTTACTGTCCGACCAGGATAGGAAGAGCAGGGAAAAGCTTCAAGATAATCAAGTTCAGAACCATGTATGAAAATGACACTGTCGTGGGAGGTACGCGTTCAACCCAACAGGACGATCCCCGCATTACCAAGGCGGGTAAAATATTAAGGAAATATAGCCTGGATGAGTTGCCTCAGTTTTTGAATGTATTGCTGGGGGAAATGAGTGTCGTGGGACCCAGGCCTCATAGAAATTTCCTCAATAAGCAGATGAAAGAACATGTAGACAAATACATGCTGCGGCACTATTTCAAACCCGGCATTACAGGATGGGCGCAGGTTAACGGATGGCGCGGGCCCACAGAAACCGAAATTCAAATAAGCCAACGAACCGCTCACGACCTTTGGTACATTGAAAACTGGTCATTCATGCTTGATGTAAAAATTATTTGGATGACAGTTTTTAGCCGGAAGGCTTACAAGAACGCCTTTTAAAAGCATGAAAATGACCAAAACAACGATAAGCGAATCGGGGCTTATAAATCAATGGTCTTTGGCCTGCAATTACTAATTGATAAATGCACTTTAGAAAATATGAAAAAGATACACCTTATGATTTTTGTTGCCGCCTGGTTATGTTTCTCGGCCTGCGTGTCTAACAAAAAAATCGTTTATATGCAAAAACTGGATCAGGACGAATCCATTGCTACATCGGGCAAACTCATTCCGTATGAAGTAGAGGAATACCGCCTGCAATTTTATGATGTAATCGATGTGACAATGAAAACCACAAGCGCTGAACTGAATGAAATATTAAAAGTGACCGATTCTGAAAATAATCTACGCAATATGGGCGGGCTGAATACCGGAGATGCATTCTTCCTGAATGGTTACACAATTGACAATGACGGCATTGTCAATCTGCCACTTGTCGGTGAAATAAAGATGGTCGGGATGAATGTCAAAGAAGCCAAGCTGGCTGTTGAGGAGAAACTAAAGAAGTACATCAGGGAAGATAATTATTTTGTCCGGGTCAGATTAGGCGGCATCCGATACAGCGCGTTGGGTGAATTTAATCGCCCCGGAAAATTTACAATCCTTCAAAACAGGGTGACCATTTTCGAAGCCATTGCCAATGCCGGAGATATGACTACTACGGCTAAAAGAACCATGGTTCGACTGGTGAGACAATACCCGGAAGGATCAAGGACTCACACCATCAACCTACTTAATGACAAAATAATAGAATCAGAATTTTTCTTCATTCGCCCAAATGACATGTTGTACGCGGAACCCATGAGGGTTAAGCAACTGGGTACTGGCTTAACGTTGGCACAAACTCTTCAATTGACATTATCGGTAGTGACCGTTGCATTTCTCTTTATTAATGCAACCAATTGATTGAGTCTAAGCACGAAGTTTTGCACAAGCTGGCATGTGTCAAACGGATTTTTTTCAGGACTTGCCACGATTATTGTGAATAATAAAAATAGTAACCATGAAATTGACTTCTCAAACTGTTTCCCATCATAATCTTCCGGATGATGACAGCTTTAATTTGAAATCGTTTATTGTAAAATACTTAACCTACCGGCCATTTTTTATTAGTGCCCTATTATTGGCTGTTTTTATCGCCTTCTTAGTAAATCAATACACCCCACCTGTATACAATATACAAAGCAAATTTCTCATAAAGGAAGAAAACAATCCGATTAATCTTTTTACTGAAGCAACGAATGGCATTCAGCCCAAAGGCCAAAAAATCGCCAATGAAACCATTATCTTAAAATCAAGGGCTATGGCCGAAGATGCCCTCGCGCTTTTGTCGTTTGACGTTGAATATTATGAAGAAGGCCTTTTTATTGATTCGGAGATTTACAAAAATACTCCCATCAATGTGGAGGTTGATTGGGACCATCCACAACTGACAAACGGGCGAATTAAAGTTTCCTGGACTGATAACAAGTCCTTTGAATTGGAGTTCATTGACAATGAATACCAGAAATTCATTCCTGGTGAAAACACCGGCATAATCA
>JBDSIM010000238.1:0-6591 GCA_039917935.1 Cyclobacteriaceae bacterium
ACACCTGCTAAACACACAATTGTAAAGCGACCGAAACTATGACTGGCTTATAAAATGACTGAAAAGCGTTACAGTGACGTCAATAAATTTATTGTCACCTAAAAAACAAATTTCAATGAAAAGAAAACTTTTATTTGTAGTAAGCCTTCTCTTCGGTCTGATGTTCATTAACTCGGGCCTCAATAAATTTTTTAATTACATCCCCGTTCCCGACGACTTGCCGCCAGGCCTGATGAAAGTAATGGGCGCGTTTATGGAAATAGGCTGGCTGCTGCCACTTATTGCCGTTGCCGAAATTGTAGGCGGAGCACTTTTCATCACCAATAAATACAGGGCGCTTGGCGCAATCATTATTTATCCTGTAATGATCGGAATAGTTTTAACGCACATAGTAAACGCCCCATCGGGACTGCCTTTAGCCCTTGTGTTACTGGCAATAAATCTTTGGGTAATCATTGAGAATCGCGAAAAATACCTGCCAATGATAAGATGAAGCCACTCGTGCGAAAATAGTAAATCACCAACCTTATTATTCGAAGCTGTGATGAAATCAGATAGGATTGAACGATTTATAAAAACAAATGATTCTTTTATCAGTGTATAGAATATAGATATTCTCTTTTGAGATTATTTTTGAAATATTAAATTATTGATACGCCTATGAAGCGACGAACATTTTTAAAGACATCGGCCCTGACCAGTTTAAGTCCTGGATTTCTCAGGTTTATTAAACCGGGAAAATCCCATATCCTTACCCTGAGCTTCGACGATGGCTTTAAAAAATCATTTTACAGAATTGCCGATATACATCAGGAGTATGGCCTTAAAGCCTGTTTGAATGTGATCGCGTCGGGACATTTGCCGGACTTTAAAGGTGTTGGAAAATGGGTGCTCCCTGAGTTGATGGGAAATTTTGACGACTGGAATACACTCAAAAGTCAAGGACATGAGATCATGCCTCATACGTGGGATCATCTTAACCTTACAGAAATTCCCCTGGAGGAAGCAAAACTAAACATCCATAAATGCCTGGACTACTTCCAGGAGCATCTGGAAGGATACAACTCATTAGACGGTGTCTATAATTTTGCGTTTAACGCCTCCACCAATGAACTGGATGAATTTACTTTGAGAAGCGTTCGGGCTATAAGAACCGGAGGCTGGCTTGTTTTGAAGGATACTTCGCTTAACCTGATTCCAGTGTCGCCCTCCCCTGTTCGACTGGGATGCTGGTCACATGGACCCGATTCCAGCGATGCCTTTGTTGAAGAAGAAGTGAACAAATTTCTGGATGGCTCTGGAGGGTGGCTTATACTCAATCTTCACGGATTGGATGGAGAAGGTTGGGGCCCTGTCAGTAGCCATTATCTAGACCGCCTGCTTAAGCGACTGGTGAGGTTAGATTATCTGGCTGTGCAGCCTACTGGGGAGGTGTTGAAAAATTAGTGAAGATCCTGTCGTCCTCCTTGATCGGCAAATTCGGCCAAACTTAACCTCTTTGATGAAATAATTGTTTCTTAAAATAGGTTGGTCGGTCCGAAAATGAAAGATTCAGGGGTAGCGTTAATTCTGATCTTTCAATCGACATTTTTTTTCTCTATTCGCTTCCTGCTCTTAACAATCTTTTTTTCGTCTTCATGATTTTCACCCATCAATTGTATTCTGGCTCTTTGTAGTTCTTCTTTCTGCGCATCGCTTACCTTCGGATAACTAATTTGAAGTTTCTCAAACTGGCTGTAAATTACGGAGGCGATCGCCAATCTGGCATACCATTTATCATCCGCCGGAATAATGAACCATGGAGCCGTATCCGTTGATGTCGCACTGATGGCTTCTTCATATGCCTTTTGATAAAGATCCCAATAACTGCGTTCCTTCATATCTCCAAGGGAGAATTTCCAATTTTTGCCAGGGTCATCAATTCGCTCCAGAAATCTTTTCTTTTGTTCTTTCCTTGAAAGGTTGAGAAAGAACTTCATGATTATCGTCCCGTTATCGCTAAGGTTTTTTTCAAACCGCCTGATTTGCTTGTAACGTCTCTCCCAAAAAGCCTTGTCAATATTTTTCAACGACTCTATACCCGGTATGTTTTCCTTCAGTACATACTCCGGATGAACTCTTGTTACCAATACATTTTCATAATGAGAACGGTTATGAATGGCAATCTCACCCCGGGCCGGTAAGGCAAGTTCGTGTCGCCAGAAAAAGTAATGGTCCAGTTCATCAGCGCTGGGCGCCTTAAAACTGTAAACTTTCACCCCCAACGGATTAAATCCAGACATAATATGTTTTACAGCGCCATCTTTTCCCGCAGCATCCATTGCCTGAAATATAATCAACACACTATATCGGTTATGGGCATAAAGTTTATCTTGAATTTCAGCAAGATGCTTTCTCCCCTTTTCTAACAAGGCTTCTGCATCTTGCTTGCTAAAAACTTTACTCTTGTGTTGCGTTTCAAAATCCTTTATTTTAATTTTTTTCTTCGGCTTTACCAAAAGCTTTTTTATTTGAATAAGGTTTTTATTGGCTAACATTAGTGTGTCATTAGTTTACAGTCTTGTCCGACCAGAAATAAAGTAAAACCGGTTTCCCCGTGTGACAATATTGCGAAGACTATTTTTGAAAATGAACCGCGAGGCGCGTTTTGTGCTTCATCGCTCGATCGCAGGCTCGGTTTACAAATGAGAAAAACTTAGGTATACTTTTTACTGCTTGCTACACATCACAAATTTGCACCCCTTGTTTAAGCGAAGCGAGTTTATCTTCACGCTTCGGTATGAACTCCTGCGCTACGAATCCCTTGAAACCTGTGTCAACAATGGCTTTCATGATGGCTGGATAGTTCAACTCCTGAGTTTCATCAATTTCATTTCTGCCTGGAACGCCACCGGTGTGGTAATGTGAAATATACTTTTGATATTTTTTAATCGTGGCTATTACGTCGCCCTCCATGATCTGCATGTGATAGATGTCATAAAGCAACTTAAAATACTCGGAACCAACCTCATCGCATAAAGCTGCACCCCACGGAGTTTTATCGCACTGGTAATCAGCATGGTTGACTTTACTGTTCAGTAATTCCATGACGATCGTTACTTTATATTTCTCAGCAACTGGCAAAAGGCGTTTGATACCGATAGCACAATTCTCAATTCCCTTTTCATCATCCAGTCCTCTCCGGTTACCAGAGAAACAAATAATTTGCTTAAAACCTGCAGCTGCCACTTTTGGAATAACATTGGAATAACTTTCTACCAATTCATCATGAAATTGCGGATTGTTAAATCCATCTTCTATTCCTTTCCCTGCACCGTTGGGGAGGGCAGAAGTTAGTCCATATTTTTTCAGCATTGGCCATTCGTCCGGACCCACCAGTTCTATGGAACTCAATCCAATATTTTTCGCTGCTTTGCAAAGATCTTCCAGCGGTATGGCGCTGTAACACCATCGGCAAACTGAATGGTTTACTTTTCCCTTCAGGTCTTTCGCCAGTACAGATTCTGCTGCCGAAAGTCTGTGTGTCATTGATAGCCCCGCAATGGCCCCGGATGCAGCAACCATTTTCTGTAAAGCTTTTCTTCTGGAATTATTATTTGATATCATATATTTTGATTTGAATGAAACTTGAAATTCGAAACTTGTAACCGCCGCCGTCCGGTAAAAATATTGATGTCTGGCGTTCTGTGCGTAAACTTTACTCCAGATCAAGGTTCAGTGATCATGTGCCAATAATGTGAAGCCCCGATCGAGGGTTCCTATGGCACACATTTTCACTCTCCCTTAACCCCCCCCCCGGTTGAAACCGGGGTTACAAAATTTTTCAACCCTACGGGGTTCCGTGATTTCGATCGAAGTTGTAATCCGTGCTTGAACTTTATAGGTACTTTGAACTTCAAACAACTTCAAACCTGAAACTTGCAACTTACTCCTCCTCCCCCATGGAATATTGAATTCCTCCCAACAGATGCTGCAGAAATACAGGATCTGCAAAACTTTCTTTCGTATGTCCGCCACCGGTGTAAAAAGCACGTCCCCCATCATATCGATGATACCAGATGATCGGATGATTGCCGTCATTTTCTCCGCCTTCGTAAGACTTTTCATCGAGTTTCGCAATGACTGTGAGATCGGGGTTGATGTTTCTGTAATTATACCATTCATCACTGCGCTCCCATTTCGCAGGCAAAGCTTTAGTCGATGCATGATTCTTGTCGATGACATCGATTACCGCTTTTCGCACGTTAGGATTGTTAGGGTGACTCTTAAAATACGCGCCAACGAGTTTGTTATACCACGGCCATTCATACTCGGTGTCGGCAGCAGAGTGAACACCGACATAACCGCCCCCTGACTGCATATATTTCTCCATGGCGGCCTGCTGATCCGCATTCAATACATCTCCTGTAGTGCTCATAAAGATGATCGCATCATATTTTTTTAAAGAATCGGTGGTAAAGCGGGACGCATCTTTAGTCGTGTCCACGTCAAACCCATTGGCCATACCCAGTTTCTGAATGGCCGCAATACCAGAGGGTATGGATTCATGGTAGAATCCTTTTGTCTTGGAAAATACCAGAACCCTGTCCTTATCATCCTGATGACAACCAGTCAATGAAACGAAAAAGGAAACCAGAAATATAAAATACAGTATACTTTTTACAGATAGTAGCCCCAGGTTTTTCATTGTCTCAAGTTTTTGTTTTACGGTTGTTTAGAATAATCAATGTAACCATATTTTCTTTAATTTATTGTGGTTTTTATTCCTGTGGTTATTCCCCGCCCGCCGCAGAGTGCACCCAAGTAAACCAATGACTAGCTCGAAAGCTTACTACTTATTGCCTAATGCTTACTGCGTACACGCTTGCCTTATCATTATTACGGGAAACCAGGATCCGTCTGATTCCCGATTTAAAATTCAACAATTCCATATCGCGGATATCACCTTCCAACCAAACATCGGAGAGCACTCCGTTGGCGACTGAAATTCCATTTTTATACTCCAGGAGAAGGCCTTTTGAAGCATCACTTCTGCCGAGCTGCGGTTTGAAGGGATAAAAATTACCCGCTGCTATGATTTGCTTTTTTCCAACGCCGGTAAAATCATCCAATACAAAAGCATTGATGGGAGATACCTGGGCAAGGTCTGGCAGCGGATGCAGTTTGAAATCTTTGCCGCCAATATTCTCCATCCAGCAGGATTGCAAAACGTAGGCACTGAACTTATACGATTGCTCAATTTGGTCCTCATCTCCGAGGTCATCGATTGTTGCTGATGCATAATCTTCATATTTAATAAACCTTTTCCGGAATGAGCTTACCTGATCCAATAGTTCATCTCTCGTGGCAAGAGGATAACTTTTGCCCTGGATAAAATAAGTTACAATCGGGTCAAGCGTACCGTCCTGATTAAAATCCCAGGCATATAGCTGAACCGGTTCTTCAGGCGAGGCTTTGAATTGCATGTTGGTTCCGGCATTACCCAGGAAATAATCAGTATCCCCATCATTGTCGATGTCTGCCGGCAAAATACTACACCACCATCCTTCGCTTTTTTCGAGTGAAGTCAAATCTGTTCGCTCAATCATTTTTCCTTTCTGATTCTCAAATACTTTTACAGGCATCCACTCTCCTGCTACGATCAGATCTGGCCATGAGTCTCCGTTGTAGTCTGTCCAGACAGCACATGTGACCATACCGAGATTGGACAAGGCCTCCTGTTGAAGGGTGACATCCGTAAATTTTACTTTTCCTTTTACTGAATTATTTTGAAAAAAATAGCTTCTTGGAATGAAGCCATAACTACCTGGGACGATTCTTCCGCCGACAAATAAATCAAGGTCACCATCCTTATCGTAATCCGCAGCGGTAACAATGCTTCCACTAGCGGATTCCAGGGGCAGTGCATCCGAAATTTTTGTGAATGAACCATTTCCGTCATTGATATAAAGACGGTCCTGATACAAAGGGGCACTGGGGATAAATTCGCTTCCTCCGCTTACCACGTATAAATCTGCATCCCCATCTGAGTCGGCATCAAAAAACAAAGCATCGGTATCCTCAAATATGGAATCCATAGCCCACGGCTGACTTTGCGATTTCAGGAATGAGCCATTATCCCTTCCAAGATATAGCATGCCAGGCTGGCCTATAGCGCCTCCAAAGAATACATCATCATTTCCATCGTTATTGACATCTCCTTTGGCAAGTTTTCCGCCCAGTCGCGACACCTGGTAATATAAAAGTCTCTGAACTTTAAAATCAATGAATTTATTTTCTCTGTGGATAAAATCCAGGCCGGAAGAGGCAGTCACATCCCTGATAAGAGTTGGGTTGGGTACGGGTGGCAGAGCCTCGGATTTTATGGATTCACTTTGCGAAATAGTAATCACTTGATCAGGGGCGATCTGGGTTCGAATGCTTTGACGACCATCGGGCCAAATAACTTTTATTTCTCCCAGAACGCTGGCTGAACCGACGCCTGTAGTCATCACGGGCTCGACACTGGATTGGTATCCACGGGTAAAATAGGCCTCCTGAAAGATGGTGTCATTGGCGGTAGAAATCCATACCATAGCCCCTCGCCCGGCC
>JBDSIM010000239.1:0-14985 GCA_039917935.1 Cyclobacteriaceae bacterium
AAACATGATATTCACCCACCTCATGCCCTATTATAGATTTTGGCGTAGGAATATCCGCATTATAAGTAACACCTTGCGGTAGATAATACGAAAGACCTGGTTGCGCCTGTGCAGGAGTGTTGGTCCAAATAAATAGGAACACCAGTCGTAAATATTTCAACATGTTTCAGAATTGATTTGGAAACGATAATGGCAACAAATTGAATGAAAAGACGGTAATTGAGCTGTTGGCATCAACAATGTTACTGAATTGTCAATAAAGATCTTTAAGAATTAAAGTTGTGGTAAAGATAATATGTTGATAAAGCGATAGTTTTGAGCAACCTAAATTAATTTTATGAGGAGCATTCTACGAAACTCGATCCAGATCATTCTATTGGGATTAATTTCTACATGCGCTTTTGGTCAGGCGGGTTCGGTAAAGGGATCGGTTCAGGAATCCGAAATGGCGGAGCCTGTTGTTGGCGCCAATATCATCCTTAAAGGTTCCTCAGTGGGAACGACAAGCGATGTTGAGGGTAATTTTATCTTAGAGGGAATCCCCCTAGGTTCACAGGTATTGGTGATATCCTTTATTGGTTACGCGCCGAAGGAAATTTCTATTAACGTTCTTGCGGACCGTACAGTAAATTTAGGCTTAATTAAAATTTCCAGTGAGGCGATTGGGTTGGACGAAGTAAGTATCATAGCCTCTATGGCGATCGATAGAAAAACACCGATAGCAGTTTCTACGATAACCGGTGCAGTCATCGAAAGTAAAGTAGGCAATCAGGAATTCCCGGAAATACTTCGGAACACCCCTTCTGTTTACGTGACCAAACAAGGCGGTGGTTTTGGTGATTCAAGAATTAATGTAAGGGGGTTTGATCAGCGCAATACGGCTGTGATGATCAATGGAATTCCTGTAAATGATATGGAAAATGGCTGGGTTTATTGGTCTAACTGGGCAGGCCTCAGCGATGTTACCAGTTCTATGCAGGTGCAACGTGGATTGAGTGCCTCGAAACTTGCCGTTTCCTCTGTTGGTGGTACAATCAACATTATTACGAATGCAGCCCAGATGCAAAAGGGCGGCAATGTTTCCTCATCTATTGGAAACGACGGTTTTTTTAAATTTGGTGCCGTCTATTCCACCGGCCTTTCTGAAAAAGGTTGGGCGTTGAGTTTACAAGGCACCCATACCAGAGGAAATGGATATGCTGATGGAACTGAATTCAGAGCCTACTCTTATTTTGCTTCTATTGCTAAAGTAATAAATGACAAACATTCTGTTCATCTCACGGCGCTTGGAGCGCCCCAGTGGCATAACCAGCGCAACTTTGGTGCATTTGATGGTGTCACCTATGATACTTTGCAGAAACGCGGCATCCGGTATAATCCTCAGTGGGGACTAAAGAGTGGTGAAGAATTTTCGTGGAACACAAATTTTTATCACAAGCCAAAAGTATTTTTAAATCACTACTGGAACGTCTCTCCAAAAACTGAATTGGCAACCTCAGCCTATGTTTCCTTTGGCCGTGGAGGAGGAACCGGAGACCTTGGTAGAATTAACGGAAGATTCAGAACGGATAGAAGATTTAAAGCCACAAAACCAGGTGGAGATGGTACGGTTAGATGGGATGATATTGTAAGCTGGAATGCGGGAAATTCCGTTCCTGATTTTGGCGCGAACAATCTTCCTTGGACACGGGGTGGTGGGTTCGATGGCCAATATGTAGGAACAAATGAAAATCCTGGATCGGGCTTTATCTTGCGATCTTCTATCAACTCACATAACTGGTACGGATTGTTGTCAACACTTACGCATACGATCAATGACCAATTTACCTTCACCGGGGGTGTTGATGCCCGCTTTTACAAAGGTATTCATTACCGCAGAGTGGAGAACCTCCTGGGGTTGAGTGCTTTCTTTGATGATGATGATATAAACAATCCTGTAAAATATGTGACCGGAGAAGGTAAGGATGGCGGCAAAATCGATTATTACAACGATGGACTGGTGAAGTGGGGCGGTCTGTTTGGCCAAATGGAATACAGCAATAACAATCTCTCTGCCTTCCTTTCCGGATCTTTTTCAAATCAATCATTCAAAAGGGTCGATTATTTTCTCTATCAAGAAGGGCAGCAGGAATCAGATTGGGAAAGCTTTACCGGAGGAACCCTCAAGGCGGGAGCAAATTATAATCTAACTGAAAATCACAACGTGTTTGTAAATGGCGGCTATTTTTCTCAGCAACCCATTTTTGATAATGTTTTTCTTAACAACACCAATAATGTTAATACCAATTCGAAGAACCAGCAAGTGTATGCTTTTGAAGTTGGATATGGTTACCGGAGTGCAATCTTTTCATTAAATGTAAATGCATATAATACAGAATGGACGGATCGTCAGATCTCCCGCACCACGCAGGTAAATGGTCAGGATGGGACAGCCAATTTTTTTGGAGTAGGGCAGCTTCACAAGGGAATTGAGCTTGATTTTTCTTTAACGCCAATATCTAAATTGAACATCACAGGAATGGCATCTTTTGGTAATTGGAAATACAGCGATGATTTTACAGCAAGTGTATTCGATACCAATCAGCAATTGATTGGTACGCTTGATTTATTCATGAAGGATGTTAAAATCCCGGACGCTGCACAAACCACATTGGGTGTCGGGGCTGACTATGAAGTAATAAAACGTTTCAGGATTTATGGTAATTATTATTATGCCGATAAAATCTATGCCGACTTTAATGTGGCTACTGATGCGTCTTTCTTAACTCCCGGAAGCCAGGCCTGGCAGGTACCTTCCTATGACCTGGTGGATGCAGGGGCCTCCTATGGTTTTAACCTGAGTGATGTAGAAGTAATTTTAAGAGTTAACGTTAACAATGTTTTTGACAATCAATATCTTTCTGAATCAGAAACGAATATCCTATTTAATCCGAATACCGAAATGGCTAAGATAGGGGATAACGGCAGTACCCGCAATGTAGTTTATTATGGTTTGGGCAGAACCTGGAACGTGGGATTGAAAATCAAATTCTGATATTTCGGAACGTCATAAAATTCTTAAGAAAGGGGCCCATGGGGTCCCTTTTTTATTTTAACGCTGGATTCCCTAATTTTAAAATCCTATGGGATCTGCAATTCGCTGTTTTTTTGCCTTGATATCTGTTTCAGCAGCTTTTTCGTCCTGCAATCAATCGCCGAAGGTGAATTTTACAACCGCACCCGAAGTAAATTTTGATCTGAATGAAATAGTCAAACGCGGTTATATCAACGCCCTGGTAGACAATAATTCAGTGAGTTATTTTATTTACAAAGGTCAACCCATGGGTTATGAATATGAATTGCTAAACCTCTTTGCAAAACATCTTAATGTTGACCTCAAAATCAAAGTTACTTCAGGCATTGACCGGGCTATGGACCAGCTAAACAAAGGTGAAGGGGACCTGATCGCTTTTCCGCTGAGTATTACAAAGGACAGAAAACAATACGTGGCTTTCAGCAAGCCTCATTTTAATTCTTATCAGGTTTTAGTACAGCGTAAGCCTGCCAATTGGCGACAGATGACGCTTGACAAAATAAATGATAGTCTTATCCGCAACCCGGTGGAACTAATCGGAAAAGAAGTTTACGTTCTTGCAGGGTCAAGTTTTGAGACGCGTTTGCAGCATCTTTCCGAAGAGATCGGCGGCGACGTTGTTATCCTTTCAGATACAGGCTCTTCTGAGAGTGAATCATTGATCAGAAAAGTGGCCATAGGAGAGATCGATTACACCGTGGCCGATCATATGATTGCCAGGGTAAATGCGTCGTACTATCCTAATTTGGATATTAACACCCCGATAAGCGTAGCGCAACAGATCGGCTGGGCTACACGCATTAACTCGCCTCAATTACTTGAGGCCATCAATCAATGGTTAGTGGCGGTTAAAAAAGAAGCTACTTTTATGGTGATCTATAATCGCTACTTTAAAAGCCCTCGCACTTCATTAGTAAGGATGAAAAGCGATTATTCTTCTATGGGAGGAAACATGCTTTCCCCATTCGATAGTTTGATCAGACAGGGCGCTGATACGCTTGGATGGGATTGGCGATTGCTCGCTTCACTAATTTATCAGGAATCAAAATTTTTGCCCAAAGGTGAATCGTGGGCCGGAGCCCGTGGATTGATGCAGCTGATGCCGCGAACAGCAAATGAATTCGGTGCCTTTGACCTGGATGATCCTACTCAAAGCCTGAGCGCCGGTGTAGGCTACTTGAAATATTTGGATAATTACTGGCGAAAGAGAATTGCCGATCCAGATGAGCGATTGAAATTTATTCTGGCTTCCTATAATGTTGGATTATCACATGTTGTCGATGCCAGAAAGCTGACAGGAAAACACGGCAAAGATCCCCAGTTATGGTATGACAATGTCGAGTTTTTTTTGTCGCGGAAATCAGATCCTAAATTCTATCGCGATCCTATCGTAACCGCTGGCTACTGTAAATGTGAAGAACCTATACACTACGTGCGTGATGTTTTAGAGCGCTACGAGGAATATAAAATTCACATCGCCTCCTAGTGCAATTTAATTATTCATCATACAATATCTGTTACGTAGTAATCCAATTTCACCTGATTTTAAACCTGCAATCAAACCTGCATTCAATCCACGGTTACAATTGATCAACAATTTGTTTTAGGTTTAATTCTTGCCAGTGTTCAGCAAGGCGTGGTCTTTCCATAACCTTGTCCATAATTATTTTCTGCTTCTGACCCATTATGTAAGCCTCTGAATAACTGATGCTGTCATTAAAAGTGACCATGGAGTAAAGTGGTATCCATTTATCTGGATACGCAGCATGGATTTTGGCCTCAATTTTTTTTCGCAATAAAAATTCAGGATCCGCCACCAGATCACGCATCTCAATAAAGTTGTCAAAAGCAAGTTGGGCAATGGCGTCAGTATCTTTTTTGCGCGCCATTTGAAAGGCTGGTAAAACCTCCAGCCAATTGTCTCCAAGTTGGTTCAATAGCTGATCCAGTATTCTGCAATCCTCAAATCCTGCATTCATTCCCTGGCCATAGAAAGGAACAATGCCATGGGCCGCGTCGCCGATTACCAGGCTTTTATTCCGCACCCAGGGAAAACATTTGATCGTCACAAGAGAGGAAACAGGGTTAACTTTAAAGTCGTGTAATAACGTCGGCATGTGTATGAAGGCATCCGGAAAAGTCTTTTGAAAAAAGAATATGATTTCTTCATCAGTGTTAAGGGTCTTGAAGGATACCTCACCTTCAAAGGGAAGAAATAAGGTACAGGTAAAACTCCCGTCAGGGTTGGGCAAAGCGATCATCATAAAACTTTCCCGTGGCCAGATGTGGAGGGCATTTTTTTCCAGAATGAAACCCCCGGCATGACTTGCCGGAATGTGTAATTCCTTATAACCGTGTTCGAGATATTGTTGGGAATAATGAAACCTGTCCGTGATTTGCATCGCTGATCGGATCGCCGAAAAAGCCCCGTCCGCGCCTATGATCAAGTCAAATTTCCGTTGGATGAGTGCGCCGTCATCTGTTTGCAGGATTAGGGAAGTTTCGCTGAAATTCACCTGGTGACATTTATGATGAAAGAAAAAATCAACCTTTTTCTCCTCTGCTTTATTTATCAAAACAATGTTTAGACCGCTTCGTGAAATTGAATTGATAAACTGCCCCTCTTTTCCATAAGCCAGAAAAGTAAGGTTTTCCTTTTGGTCATGCATCATTCGTCCATGCATGGGTATGGCCACATTTTTTATTTCCTCCGCGAGGCCCACCTCCGCCAGAGCCCGGATCCCTCTTGTACTGAGGGCGAGGTTAATGGATCTTCCCGCGTCTTCGGCCGTTTTCCGCATATCTCCCCGACGTTCAAATACGGAAACCTGAAAACCACGTTTTGAAAGGTAAATGGAGAGTAATGACCCCACCAGGCCCGCCCCCACAATGGCGATATTTTTTGTTTTATTCATTGAGATAACAAATCCATTTATCGCAAAGATCAACAAAGTAGGTTCGGAGCATGATAGGAAAATATTTTAAAATTTCTGAAATTGATGCTTACTATTTAAATGAGATTGAAAATAAGAGTAGTCAGCACTCGACAAATAAAAAACAATTCAAAACCACAAAAAATTTTCTGCCACTGCCGATTTAAAGGGCCTTTCTAAAGATCTCCCCAACCCGAAAAACTTCCTCAAATGTATTGTACAATGGCACCGGGGCCAGACGAATAACGTCCGGCTTCCGCCAGTCGGCGACTACTCCGGACGCCGTTATCCGGTCAAATATTTTTCTGCCATTTTTTAGCATGAAAAGGGATAACTGACAACCTCTTTCTGCCGGATTAACAGGCGTCAGGAGTCTGAAAGACCGGCCATCAGGGTCGGCCGAATTCAGCAGAAATTCCAGATAGCCAGTGAGTTGTTCACTTTTTTTTCTAAGATTCTTTATGCCTGCCAGTTGAAATATTTGCAACGCCGCCAGATGGACTGCACTTAATAAGACGGGGTGATTGGACAATTGCCAACCATCAATACCAGGCATAGGCTTGAATCCCTTTTTCATTTGAAAACGCTCCTTTTCATTATGTCCCCACCACCCTGTCAGCCTGGGAAGTTGTTGGTTATCTGCATGACGTTCGTGTACAAAAGCCCCTGCAATAGCTCCCGGACCGGAATTCAGATATTTATAACTGCACCATACGGCAAAGTCCACATCATCTCTATGCAGATTCAGTATTACATTCCCGATGGCATGGGCAAGGTCAAAGCCAACCATCGCACCTGCCTGATGGCCTGCAGCGGTAATTTTTTTGATGTTAAAAAATTGTCCGGTATAATATTGCACACCCCCTAACAAAACCAGCGCAAGCTGCTCCGCATTCTCGCCAATCGCTTCAACAATGTCTTCTGTTCTTAAGCTCGTTTCACCGTCCCGCGGTTTCAACTCTATCAGCGCTTCGTTTAGGGGAATGTTGTGATATTTAAGCTGAGATTCAAAAACGTATTGATCTGAGGGAAATGCGCCTTCTTCTGTAATGATCTTGAACCTTTTTTTTGTGGGGGTGTAAAAAGACAACATCAGCAGGTGAAGGTTAACGGTGAGCTGGTTCATAGCCACAACCTCGAGAGGCTTTGCACCGGTCAACTGCCCCAGTATTTTTTTCGAAAGCTTGTGATAACCGACCCATGGCCTACGGGCATGCAGATGACCCTCTACGCCTAACATGGCCCAATCCTGCAATTCTTCAGCAACTATTTTTTTGGTTGATTTCGGCTGAAGACCAAGTGAATTTCCCGTAAAATAAATCGCGGTTTTTCCATTTACTTTTGGAATATGGAATTGATTCCGAAACGATTTCAGAGAATCGCTTTGATCCATCTTTCTGGCAAAACCAAGTGAGTTCTCAAATACCATCCCGATATAATGTCTCCATGTTGTTTTACTTTCCTAAATCCTGAACCCCTTTACTTTGGTGTCAACCGTAGGTGAGTTCTGTCACAGTTTGTAATAAACTCTCAAAGCGTTAAGTGAATCTAATCCAACGTTTACTGCTCCCGGCAATCGACGTCTTAAAACAGCTTGAGCTGTTCCGAAAAGGCCCCCTCATGATGCAGCAACCATAATTTTTTATCGAGTCCGCCCCCATATCCGACGAGATCACCATTTTTGCCTATCACTCTATGACAGGGAACGAGGATCGCGAGCGGGTTTTGTCCGTTGGCCAGTCCCACAGCCCGAACGCTGTTAATATCGCTTACCCTCAGGGCCAGGTCCAAATACGAGATTGTTTTTCCGTATGGAATGGTTAGCAATTCGGTCCATACTTTATTTTGAAAAAGAGATCCAGACAATTCGATTTCCACATTAAAAAATTTCCGGCCTTCAAAGAAATATTCGTCCAGTTCGGAAATGCATTGTTCAATAACTGGCGTAAGGCAAACTTCCGCTTTCTCGGCTTTCAAAAAGTTAAGCGTGGTGATACTATCCTGCCTTGATGTGATTAACAAATCACCCACCGGCGAGTGGTAATAGCCAATTCCATCCATTATAGAAACCGTGGATCAGCTTCCATTACGGTACCACACTTTTTACACGTTCTCAATACTTCAGAACCATAGAAGTCTCTGAAACGCGGAATAAAATCTTTTTCAATATTTGAAAGATAGAATTTATATTCATGAAGTTTGTTGTTGCATGTTTCACAGAACCACATCAATCCGTCTTCCTCCTGAGTAGTTCTTTTACACTCAATCACCAACCCGATGGAATTGGCGGGTCTAAGGGGTGAGTGCGGTACTTTTCCGGGAAGCAAGAACATATCCCCTTCATTAATGGGTAAGCTCACCGCCTTTCCGTCTTCCTGTATTTTAACAATGATATTACCCTCCAGCTGATAGTAAAGTTCTTCAGTCTCGTTGTAATGGTAATCCTTTCGCGCATTAGGACCTGCAACAATCATGACAATATAATCACCGGCATCGGCGTAAAGATTTTTATTGCCAACCGGTGGTTTCAGCAAATCGCGGTTCTCATTGATCCATTTTTTAAGGTTAAAAGGTTTGCGGATGGCCATATATCAGGAATATTTTTGGAATGATTAATCAATAATTTCACTTAAAATTACTAAGAATTTAAATAATGTTTTGGTATGGACCTCGAATTAAAAGGTAAGCGTGCAATAGTTTGTGGCAGCACACAAGGTATTGGAAAGGCGATTGCGATTGAATTGGCCTTGCTTGGCGCTGATATTACATTGTTGGCGCGAAATGAAGCGAAACTTAAAGACGTACGAACAGCGTTGCCATCAAAAGCAGGGCAGCGGCATGAATATTTAATTGCCGACTTCAGTCATTATGAAAAATTGAGAACAACCATCCAGGAATATACGAAAGGCACCCCCATTCATATACTGGTGAATAACACGGGAGGACCCCCGGGAGGGGATATACTGGATGCGGAACCCCAGGAATTTTTGACCGCTTTCTCGGCGCATTTACTGTGTAATCAGGTACTGGTACAAGCCATTGTTCCAGGGATGAAGGAATCTGGCTTTGGCCGCATAATCAATATCATTTCAACCTCCGTTAAAATGCCCATTAAAGGGTTAGGGGTATCTAACACAGTCCGGGCCGCCGTAGCAAACTGGTCCAAAACACTTTCAGTGGAACTGGCACCTTTTGGAATCACAGTGAACAATATTCTTCCTGGTGCAACGCGAACTGGTCGGCTCAATGATATTATTAGAAACAGGTCAGAAAAATCTGGCAGATCATTTGATGAGATACAAGCTGAGATGATAAAAGAAATTCCAGCAGGCAGGCTGGCGGATGCATATGAAATTGCCTCAGCTGCCGCATTCATCGCGTCGCCCGCGGCAGGCTATATCACTGGAATTAATATCCCGGTTGATGGGGGTAGAACGGGAAGTTTGTAGATTGCCACAGGGATATGAGAATTACAATTCTTCTTTTTATTATCATACATGCCTCTTCCAAAGCGCAACTACCTGTTATCCTTCACGAAACATTTGACGATAACCGGTACGGTTGGTTTGAAGGGGAAACCGTTGATCATAGGGTCGTTTTACAAAAGGGTAAATATCTCATTGATGCACCTGAAGGAGGGTGGATGTCTTATCTGGCGCCCTATGTAGAAAAGAATAAAGATTTTTCGATTGAGGCTACCTTCACGCAAATAGATGGCAAGAATAATAACGGATTAGGTTTCATCTGGGGCTTCGACGGTCAGGATGGAATGAATAATTTTACCTTCACCTCAAGCGGTTACTTCAGAATTTATTCTTCAGACAGAGAACTGGGTGTTTCAGATGAATGGAGGGGCACTAATTTAATAAAGCCCATTGGAAAGGAAAACAAACTGAAAGTAGAAAGGAAAAAGAATCTCATGTTTTTTTACCTGAATGGGAAGCAAGTAGCCTCTGCAAAAGCGTTTCCCTGGCATGGTAAATATATGGGGTTCGTCACCTACACAAAAATGAAGTTAACAATCGATGATTTCATTTTTTCCCATGATATCAGGATCAACCTCCCATTAAAAATGGGGGCACCCGGAGCAAAGGAAAATTTGGGAAAAAATGTGAATTCGAGATTTGATGAAGTGAGTCCCAAAATCTCTTCTGACGGAAAAATAATCTACTTTGGAAGAAAACACAGTCCGGAAAATACAGGTGGGCTTCAGGACAAGGAGGATATCTGGGAAAGCAGAACACCGGATGGTAAAATCTGGTCTAAGGGTAAAAACCTGGGTGCTCCAGTGAATACCCCGACCACCAACAACCTGATTTCCGTCAGCACGGATAACAATAGTTTTCTTTTCCATATTGATGATGGATTTGCCTTTATGCACCGTACTGCTACAGGATGGTCAGCCCTGGAAGATCAGGGGATAAAATTTAACAATGAATCAGATTTTCTGGAAGGCAGTTTGTCACCTGATGGCAAGGCTATACTTTTTGTGGCAAAACTAAAAGCCAATGCCTATTACAGATCTGACGAAAAAGAACGCGATATATATGTGTGTCAGAAAAAAACTGATGGAACTTGGAGCTCGCCTATTCACACCGGAAAAACACTGAATTCAGCAGGGGATGAATATTCCCCGTTTTTATCAGCGGATAATAAAACACTTTACTTCGCTTCCAACGGTAGGCCTGGGTATGGCGATGTGGATATCTTTATGTCACGGCGGTTAACAGAGGGGTGGACCCATTGGTCCGAACCTGTTAATCTTGGGTTGGGCATTAACACCGTCGGCTTCGATGCTTATTATACACAACCTGCTTCCGGAGATTTCGGTTACATGGTAAGCAACATTAAAAGTGAAGGACTCACCGATATCATTCGCTTTAAACTTCCTGAAATGGTTAAGCCAGATCCGGTAATTCTGGTTCAGGGTAAAGTGTTGAATGCTAAAACGCAGAAACCCCTGCAGGCCGTCATCCGCTTCGATGATTTAAATAGCCGTCAAGAAGTGGGGGAAGCCCGCTCAGACCCCCGCACAGGTGATTTTAAGATTGCGTTGCCCACCGGAAAAAATTATGGCTACCATGCGGAGGCATCCGGATACTTATCAGTCAATGAAAATCTTGAATTGGTAAATCTTTTGGAGTATGGGGAGTTAAGAAAAAACCTCTTCCTTGTTCCTATTGAAATAGGAGAATCAATCCAGTTAAAGAATGTCTTTTTTATCCAAAGTAAAGCGAGACTGATGCCTGAGTCTTATCCGGAACTTGACAGGTTAGTCCGGATAATGAAAGATAATGGCACAATCGAAATTGAACTAAATGGTCACACAGAAGGAAGGGGTGATCCGAAAGCAAACGTGGCTTTATCTTTCGAACGCGTTGGAGCCGTTAAGCAATACCTTGTTTCCAAAGGTGTTTCAGAAAAACGAATTGTGGGAAAGGGCTTTGGAGGGGCGAAACCCATGGTGTCAAATGACACCGAAGAAAACCGCAGGCTCAACCGGCGTGTTGAATTTAAAATAACAAAGAAGTGAAGACATTCAGTATTCGGCTCCTCAGCGGAAAAAAATATTATGTTGACATTGAGTAACTACATTCAGGGTGAATTGGTTGCCTCCGCCTCAGGACAGTATTTGGAAAACTTTAATCCGGCGGAGGGAAAAGTTTACAGTCTGATTCCTGATTCTGACGCAAGAGATATTCAAGATGCTGTTGACGCGGCCACAGCTGCGTTTCCTGCCTGGTCCTCCATGCCAGTAGAAAAACGCTCTGCAATCCTGTTGAAAATTGCGGATCTGATTGACCGCGACAGTGATAAGCTTGCGATGGCCGAAAGTGTCGACAATGGTAAGCCATATACCCTTGCCAAAATCATGGACATCCCAAGAGCATCCGCAAATATGCGTTTTTTTGCTTCTGCAGCGATTCACTTTTCCAGTGAGTCCCACGCAACGGGAATGGAAGCTATTAATTATACCACCCGCACCCCAATCGGTGTGGCCGGCTGCATCTCCCCATGGAATCTGCCTTTGTATTTGTTTACGTGGAAGATAGCCCCAGCGTTGGCTGCCGGCTGTACTGTCATTGGCAAGCCTTCTGAGCTTACTCCGATGACGGCCTTTTTATTTTCTCATTTATGCATTGAGGCCGGACTCCCCAAAGGGGTTCTCAATATTATTCATGGATTAGGAAGCAAGGCGGGCCAAAGTCTTATCGAACACCCTGGTGTCCCTGTTATTTCATTTACAGGGGGGACCTTGACTGGAAAAAAAATTGCTGTGACGGCAGCTCCCATGTTTAAGAAATTATCGCTTGAACTAGGGGGAAAGAACCCCAATATAATTTTTGCTGACAGTAACTTTGACCAGGCCCTGTCAACATCTATAGAATCTGCTTTTTCAAATCAGGGTGAAATCTGTTTATGCGGTTCGAGAATTTTCGTAGAACGCAAGATCTATGAAAAATTTATGGAAGCTTTTGTCAAAAGAACCCAATCACTCGTGGTAGGTGACCCGATGGATGACGAGACAAAAATTGGCGCGTTGGTTTCTGAAGCGCACATGCAAAAAGTGTTGAGCTATATTTCACTTGCCCTAAAAGAAGGGGGAAGAGTATTGACAGGAGGAAAGCAGGTAAAACTTCAAGGGAGATGTGAATCAGGCTTTTTTGTTGGACCTACAATCATTGCAGGACTTACGGCAACATGCCGAACCAATCAGGAAGAAATCTTTGGCCCAGTGGTGACCGTTATGCCGTTTGATTCTGAAGAAGAAGTGATCGCCCTGGCCAACAGCACAGTCTATGGATTATCGGCGTCCCTCTGGACTGAAAATTTAAGCCGCGCACACAGGGTTTCCGCTCGGTTAAACAGTGGAATAATCTGGGTGAATTGCTGGCTTTTCCGTGATTTGCGAACCCCTTTTGGAGGCATGAAACAATCCGGGGTAGGGAGAGAGGGCGGTTGGGAAGCCCTGCGGTTTTTTACTGAAGCGAGGAATATTTGCATAAAGATTTAATTGATTGACGGCCCATAAATCCATTGAATCATACCATGACCCGGCCCTTAGGTATCCGATCTGTTTTTTGCCTTTATTTCAGCAACCTCAATTTTAGACTCAACTTTAGGAATTAAACTCTTTCTCATGTCCATTTTAGATATAGACAATATTTTCTTTGAGGTTTGGGATTACCCCATGAGTTATATTGAATTTTTCGGCACAATTGCGGGGGCTATTGCCATCTGGCTCTCTGCGAAAGCCAATGTTTGGAGCTGGCCCATTGGCATCTTTAATGTCACTTTATTTTTCTTCCTGTTTTATCAGGTCCAACTTTATCCGGATATGTTTTTACAGGTGTTTTTTTTCGCCACCAATCTCATTGGGTGGTGGCGATGGACACATCCGAAAAAAATGGAGGCAGATCAAAGACATGAGTTGAAGGTTAGTTACATGAAAAAAAGGCAATTGGTAGTAATTGTTTTGACGGGAATCATTGGAACATTTATATTCGGTTCATTTGCGAAGAATATTCATGAGATAGTACCTGGAGTTTTCCCCAAACCCAGCGCATTTCCTTTCCTGGATTCTTTCGTAACGGTGATGAGTGTGATCACCACTTTTTTAATGATACAAAAGAAAATTGAAAGTTGGATTTTCTGGCTGATAATTGATGTGATCGCAACATACATGTATTTTGTAAAAGGAATAAAACTAGTGGCTATTGAATATCTGGCCTTCTGTTTCATCGCGGCATTCGGATTGTGGAACTGGACACGCGAAAACCAATCGTATCGGCCCGCAACATGATTGACGGGATAAAACTGGTTTGCTTTTACGGTCCTGAAAGCACGGGCAAAACTGTTATGGCCAAACGTATGGCGGAAAATTATAATACCGTCTATGTGCCGGAGGTCGCTCGTGAACTCATCCATTCAAATACATTTAGCGCAGATGACATTATACATATCGGTCGCGCTCAAAACCAGCGTGTGATGGAAAAAGTAAAATCCGCAAATAAGATTTTATTCTGTGACACCGATATTATTACAACACAAATATACGCCGACGAGTATTTAAATGATGTGCCAAAGTCTTTGTATGATCTGGAGCACCAGATTACGTATGATCATTATTTTCTGTTTGATATTGATGTGCCTTGGATTGCCGATGGTTTGCGCGACCTGGGCGAAAAACGTGAGGAAATGTTTAGGATGTTTAAATCAGCCCTGGAAAAAAGGAAAATACCCTTCAAACATGTGAAGGGTACTTATGAAGATCGCGAAATATTTTTAAAGCGTCAGATCGATCAGATCTTATTTAACTTTCCGGATTTGTAACCCTTCACAGCAAAGTAAAGTATGAACAGATAACAGGGAACCATCATGATGTACGCTTCTTTTGGACTCCAGGTCTGAGAAAGTTTGCCATAGATCAAAGGTAGTACCGCACCTCCCGAGATCGCCATCACCAGTAATCCCGAAGCAGTCTTTGTAAATCTGCCTAATCCATCAATCGCCAGCGGGAAAATGGCCGGCCACATGAGCGCATTAGCCAGCCCAAGCATAGCGATAAAAGTTACAGACACAAAACCGTCAGTGACCACTGCTCCGACAGTGAAAATAACGCCAAGTATTGCCGAAAGTCTGAGCGCATATGACTGTGACATATATTTTGGAATGGTAAAAATACCTATGATATAGCCAATCAGCATAAATGCCAGTGTGAGTTGGGATAAAAATCTGGCAATGCTGAGTTCAATGCCCAAAGATTTACCGTAACTGATGATGGTATCGCCCGCCATTACTTCGACGCCCACATACAGGAAAATTGACAATACTCCGAGGACCAGGTGGGAGAATTGGAAAACACTCGTTTTCCGGGCAGATAAAGAAGTGTCCTGACCATCATCTGCACCATCGTCTTTAATATCAGGAAGGCCTGAAAACATGATAGCAATGGCTAAGAAAACCAGTACGCCTGCA
>JBDSIM010000240.1:0-7677 GCA_039917935.1 Cyclobacteriaceae bacterium
TCATTGAGAAAAAAACATCATGTTAATTTCAGCGCAGTCATGGTAAAACGAAATAATGATCGGGAAGGGAGTCATAAAACCTTCACGGAATTTACCGCTACACTTGGGTACAGCTACGCGTTCGGACCTAAGTGATACGCAGAAAGTGGAGAGTAAAAAGTAAAAGAAGAAGTTGAGAAAAATTAAAGTCAACATTAGGAAAGTGAAGTCATTAGTGATCCTATTATCATTCCTTTTAACCAGCGGATATGCACAGATCTTTCCGGTGCAGGTTACTCCGCAGTTGGTTCCACCGTACTCACCTTATTTGAGTGACTTAACTGCACCAGGAACACAGAATTTTATGGTGCAGATCCGTACCAACGACATTACCATTACGAATTATTTATGCAGGCTCAGGATAACCATTGAAGGTGTTGGAATAACGCTCAGAACGAAAGAAAATTTCATTCCTCAACCATTAACATTGGATGGAGGCGGTGCACCCCAAATAATCTACGGAGAGGAGATTTCAGAATACTTTCATTCAGACGCCCTTGACTTTAGCGGCATCTCTCGAACTGAATATCAAAAAAGTTCAAAGTTACCAGAGGGTGTTTACTATTTTTCAGTGGAAGTACTTGACTATAACCGGGGCACTGTTGTTTCCAATAAAGGAATGGCCATGGCCTGGATTATTCTGAATGATCCGCCTTTACTAAATCTGCCCCACAATAATGCAAAAGTAAAAATACTTGATCCAACGAACATCATCTTTAGCTGGACTCCCCGCCACACAGGTTCACCGAATGCAGCTTTTAACACGGAATATGTTTTCAGGTTAGTCGAGATATGGCCGGAAAGCCGAAATCCGAACGATGCCCTGCTAAGTCAACAAGCATTGTATGAAACGACAACCGATCAAAACCAAATTCTCTATAGCATTAGCGAACCCGCGCTGATACCGGGTAGAAAATATGCCTGGCAAGCTAAAGCGCGTGATACTGAAGGTAAAGATCTTTTTAAGAATAAAGGACAAAGTGAGGTTTTTGTCTTTCAGTTTGGAGAGCCCCTTCCGGTTCCGCAAAATCTGAAATTACGATGGGCGAAGCCAACAACCCTTGCCATTCGATGGGATGCGATTACGCATGATCAGGAGGAAGTAAAATACAGACTTCAGTACAGACCGCGCAAAAGAAATGAGAACCACCAGTGGTATGAGACGAGAACGAAGTTTACTGATAAAACCCTTTACAACCTACCTCAGAATACCGAGTTTGAAGTGAAAGTACGGGCAGAACTTGCTTTACAGGAGAGTGAATATACTGAAACGCTCATTTTCAAAACCCTCCGTCAAGAGCAGGAATCATTTGCCTGCAGAGAAGATGTTGTTCCTCCCCCACTTCCTGCGAACACACTCCCTGTATTTCCATTAAGTGTGAATGACACGATACATGCAGGACGATATGATGTGCTTGTGCGTGACGTAATGGAATTTGAAGGAAAATTTTATGGCTCTGGTCTCGCCATCGTTCCTTGGTTTAACGCGGCGAAAGTCAGGGTAACGTTTGAAAAAATTGGCGTCAATGATCAGTTCTGGCTGACCACAGGTAAAATTAAAAGTGTTTGGAACGCTGACAGCGAATTTCTATTAAATGTTGAAACCCCCATTGTCCCAGGTAACACGCCTCAGGCTGGTGAACTGGACATTACAATTGTGGCTACGGATTCTTTAATAACCATAACAGGAGCAGCGATCGCAACAATAACGAAAGATGAGGATGGAAATATTGTAATAATTACAACCGATCAGGTCGAAAGAACTTTACCAAAGGGGGAAAGCTATTCTATAACGGATGAAGTTGGCAACGGATATATCGTCGACAAAGAAGGGAATATTGTTAAAACGACGGCAACGCAGGCAACAGCGTCCGCTCACCGCGGAAATAGGAATTACAACATTACCTTTCGTTGGGATAAAGGTGAAGGAAAATTCGGCTTTGATGAAAACAAGTATGATGCCTTGTCAAAGTATTACCAGCGCCTGCAAGATGGTTCTTATGTACCGTGGAAAGCCCTGTCCTCATCAGGTCCGGATGCCATAAATGGACGCTTCGAATCCGGAGACATTGATGTGAGAAAACTTAGATTTGAGTTGGGTTCCATGACTGTAATCCCGATATCAGCGGTACCCGGCTACTTTAATTTCAGTTTGCAGGGCAAGAGCGAGGGCATGGAAGAGGAACTTCTCGCTGTTTATAATCCAGCCGATACTATTTCAGAACAGGTCCTTGGTAAAATTAATACGGCCAGCTATAACGCGCTGACGTATAGGCTCATTATTGTTCTCGTAAATGGCGCAACGCTACCAGCGGGATTAAATATTGAAGCCATATCAAAAAATCTAAATAAAGTTTATGGTCAGGCTGTTGTTTCCTGGGAAGTAAGCCTTGAAAATCAAATCCTGGTCTCATTAGATCAAACCTTCGATGAAGGCAAAATCGGACTGTTCTCAAATTATACGGCAGATATGAAAAAAGTCCTCAATGCCTATGGGCGATTGCTGGATCGAAATTACTATCTGTTTCTGATAAACAAACCAAAGGATCCATCCACCCTGGGATACATGCCACGCAACAAGCAGGCAGGGTTTATTTTCGTTGAGCCTCACAGAGGCAATGCAGAACTCTTTCTAAAAACCATAGCGCATGAGCTTGGCCATGGCACTTTTAATCTAAGACATCCCTTTAGTGAGCATCCCCTCCCACCCGGCGCGACAGATAACTTAATGGATTATAGCAATGGCAACGCATTGTATAAATACCAATGGGATCATATTCATGAGCCGCAAAGTGTACTGGGGTTGTTTGAGGGCGATGAGGAGAGTACCAGCGTAATCGTCAATAACCTCGCACAGCTCAACGATTTTGCAAACAAGGACGGTTCATACACCTTTATGGCCCCGACAGGGGTTCCATTTACCTTACCGTCAAACACTCAAAAAGTAAAATTCTGGACTAATGATGTTTTCACAGACGGAGTTATTCAGGCTGACGATTCCCCGGATGGAACATTAATTGGCTTCACAATCGACAATGAAGAATACAACTACTATAAAATCATCGGTGGTATTCAAGGATCAGGATATAAGCTCCGAAAGGGTGTTATTCCCTATACAGACATGCTTAGTAAAACCCAAAAGGAAATCAGGCAAGTCATCATTGGCCTTCCCTGTTTGCAAAGCGGAGAGTTAAAATTCCTGGCACAGAAAATTGCTTTTGAATCAAATATGCCGTCAGAAAATTACACGGCAGAAGGTACAATCGTAACACGCCTACCTATAGCGAGCCCTTACTCGAACAATTATAGCAGTTCAAATATCCTATTAGATGCACAATTAGATTTTGAATATACTTCTGAAGCTTTAGCATTCATAAACGAAAATGAAGCATGCCTTAATGAAATGGTCCGTTACGTGATTAAGGGTGCGGATGTAATTCAAAGAAATCCTGGCTATTATTCTTTATATAAAGCATGTAAAACTGATCATTTAAAATATCCGGAAGTCGGTACTACGGATTTGGAGCATCATATCGCATTAGCCATTTATTATGAAAAACTTAAAGCATTTCCTGCGGAACTATTAAAATATGTCAATGAGCAAACGAATGCTAATACGAACATATTAACTATAAAGGATCCCGGTGTTCTTAGTGATTTGTTAAAGAACACGTGCGATCCAAATTTCAAACTCTTCAACATTGACGAAAGGAAACATATAATTAAAATTCTATCAGAAGGAGATTTAAATGACTCATGGCTTGGCATAGGGAACAACAGGGAAAACATGGTCATATACGCTTTTAAACAAGCTCCGGACGACCAGCACAAAGAACTTCTTGACCTATTGCAAGACAACCATTATAAATTGCTCAAAACCCTTATCGGTAAATGTGACAATCAATTAATTGGTCAGGATAATTTTGACAAACTTATTGATGCCATAACAGTGCTTATTCAAAAGGTATACGTTTACAATAGGTTTGAGGAAGACGTGAATAAGGACGTGGTTTTAAAATGGGGTAGTAGTGGGATTTTCCAAACTTTTCAATATGAGTGTCCTGAGTGGGTCAGCAATAATAACGATGAAATAACCTTTAAATATTCCAGCACAAACCTTCATTTTCCAGCGAATAGCGAGCTTTCCGGAATACATGTGATTCCATATGGTACAGACTACCCGTCCGTATCAATTGCCCCTTTTGATTTTGTCCCCTTGAAATTATATAGCGATGTGTCTTTAGAAAATGGCACACCCATTTTGAAGCGCAGCGTAGATGAAGTACAAGCTATCCCAGCCTTGTACCTTTACTGGATGCTTCGCCGCAAGGCTACAGACGAAACCCTTGCCGCAATAAGTGCCAGTGTCAATGTGAGCCTTTTTGCTTTTGGAGCCGGTGAGATAATGGCAGCCCGAAGTAGTTTACGGTTAGCGTTCGCGATCCTCGACCAAACATTTTTTGCAACCAGTTTTGTTCTTGCACCCGGACCAAGGAAAATGCTTGAAGAAGGAACTAATGGAGCAGAGTGGAAATCCGTTTTTCAAACATTTGATGCCTTTAATCTTGCGTATGGCGCATTCAGGATAGGCCAGGGTATCACGCTCATGTCCCAGGACATATTGGAAAAACACGCACTACTAAATCAACTTAAAGAAACTGAAAACTGGAACAATCTCACACCAGCGGAGCAGAATTTAATCAAAGACGAAATCGCGAAGGTGGAGAGGGGGATGGATGAACTGGGGAAAGTTTTAAATGGCGAAAATGAAAGCAATTTAAATGGGGCACTTAAGGGAATAGGCGTCTCCAACGTTACCGAATCCTTTAAAACTCTCTACAATAATCTCATTAAGGCAGGCTATGCACCTTTATATATTAGTGGGGACCTCCATTTCACCAATATTGATAAAGTTATCGTTGCAAGAATATCTGAAAATGTTCTGCAAATCAAAATCCCGCATGGTATTGGATGGGCTAAACAATCATTAACTAAATTAGCGAATGAAACTCTCGTATCAGTTAAGTCATCAAGGCGAGTTTATAGATTAGGTGCTTTAAATAAAAGTGAAGCAGGCGAAGCCCAGTATTGGTCCCCCGAAAACCCATTTAATTACTCGAACATATGGACTTATGCTAAGAAGTACGGAATTCCACAAGAAAATTTATTAAGTGATAATGTCTTTTTTGAGGTCGGTGTAATAACTGATGAGATTCCCTATATTACCAGAGAGGCCCCAGCATTCGGTAACAATGCAGGAGGTGCAATTGAAGTGGTTGTACCCTGGAAAGGTGTAAAACTTGAAAGTTTCAATATAGTAAAATTCGAAAAGTAATGAATTGGCATAATACATTAAACGAAATATATTCAAAGCTAAATGCTTGTGGATATTCCGAAATTTCAACCGACATACACGAAGGTCAGTTAAGTGGTGGCACAGGTGGAGAAATTTTCGATATAATCATTTCCAAATTAATTGCTATCAAAACCAACAAACCACATGTTTATATAATTATTAAAGTGGAAATTGATTCAATAATTGAATATGGAAAAAGCATTGGTTATTTAATTAAATAGTTAAATGAAAATGAGATCATCTCGCTTTACCTTCTGTCTAAAAGACGCTGCGGCTGCAAAACCCAAATAGTTTCAAAATGTTTAATCTTTATTAATGAGCCTCCGAAGAAACATACCAGGAGATGATCGAAAGCCTTCAAACCGCAAAGTCCTTGAAGCAGGAGACTATGCGGAAACAGGAAACGATGATAAAAATATTTAACACAAACACGCGTTCGGACCTAAGAACAAAAAATGGTAAATCTAAATAAGGCCAAAAGAAAACTTGAAGAATTGTCGCAATTTTTTACAAAAGTAAAAGAATCTCATGACAGCAATAATGTTGATAAAGACAGCGCTTCGTATGGATTTAAAAAAGTAGAATTTATTAAGAGTGTTGTAGTTATGTACAAGAAAAAACCTCAAAATAAACTATTCAAACAAATCCACAGTGGCTTTTTTCCGTTACTCGCGGGGTAGAATTTTTCGTGGATATGAAAACAGATGAAAACTTCAAGGAAACATGTCAAGGCATATACGATATAAGGCAAGAATTAGAATCAAATATGAAATGGTAAAACATAAAGGTCGTCCCCGCAAACCCTAATATTTCAAAATGTTAAACTTTTATCCATGAGTGTCCGAAGAACAATACCTGAATATGATGGAATTTACTTCATCACCTTTACATGTTGGAAGTGGCTAAAATTATTTGAAATCTCGAACGCGCATTCTGCAATCTATAAATGGTTTGATGTTTTGAAAGCACAGGGACATTATATAACAGGCTATGTCATTATGCCGAATCATATTCATGCATTGCTCGCTTTCAGTAATACACAAGGAGTTTCTATAAATGCAATTGTCGGAAATGGAAAGCGTTTTATCGCCTATGAAATAATCAAAAACCTAAAAACTTTAAAGAATTATGAATTATTGTATCAACTTGAAAAAGGTGTTACCAAGAAAGATGCATACTAACCGACAGAGTCCCCGAGACGGGAGACTCTGCGGGGAGGGAGTGAGCAATTATACATTTATAAGATCGAAAACCAAGATTCCAATTTTCTCAATTTGTTAAATATAGCAAAGCACAATGGTAAAATTAAAAGATTTTGATAACGAGATCTTTGAAATGACAAATTTTTACTTGGGTCTTCCGGAGAAGGTCGCATCTGCCTCTGATAAATATTATGCAATTCTTGGAAACAAAAGTTCTGAAAGAATATTAGACCTATTAGAAAAATGTCATTTTAACCCAAAAAATACATACTTAAAACAGTTACACGCAAATCTCATGACATTAACCAGGGGCGTTGAGAAGTTTAATGATGAAGCTATTGAAATCCGACATGTGGCTTATGGCTCATTAAGAAATAAACTTTTTGACTTTTTAGAGAAAGAAATTAAGTGGTAAAATTTTAACTTAAAAAAATATATTGTTTCGTCCCGGCAGTGTCTCCTGTCTCAGGGACGCTGCGGCTCCAAAGAGTAGGCTGAGACTGAAAGTATAGCTAATAAGGATGATGTGGAGAATCAATAAAAAATTAATAGATGAGCAAAAAGCGTTAGCTAAAGATTTCTATTTTTCGCATGAGCCCTGGTTAGCTAAAAGTAAAACTTTTCTTTTTAAGGAAGCAGAATACTTGATTGATTTAAATGCAAAAGCTTTTGAAAACATAAATAGCAACACACGGAAAGTAATATGGTAGAAAAGAAACAAAATTCCGAATCATGGGCCCAGAACTTAAACCTATTAGTAATCAAATATTTTAAGGATAATCTTCCATTATTCGTTTTGATAGATGAAACATCTTATGGCCCCTATTGGGGAGTTAAATTCAGCAATGATGATCTACAAATTAATATAGGGGGAGATATAGGTTTTAGCGTAACTATCACTATTTCAGGAAAAGACTATCCATTATTGAAATATGACAAAAGTGTGAATAACGCAATGGAAACAACTGAAGAAAATATCTTGTTGCAATTGAAAGTCGCGAAACAATTTTTATCAGAACCAAATGGTAGTTAAGAGCTACGTCCCCGCAGTGTCTCCTGTCTCAGGGACGCTGCGACTCC
>JBDSIM010000241.1:0-3840 GCA_039917935.1 Cyclobacteriaceae bacterium
ATGCCAAAGAAAGCAGGACTGCTAAAGATCTGTACTGACGAATCCGCCAGCCGGCGGACAGCGATGGGATCATAGTAGTTGACAGTAACGAGCCATCACCGGAAGGATAAAGATGGAGGTCTCACACCTGTGTGCCAGAGCCCTCCGGTGCGCAGGCACAAATCAATGAAGGACTGAACGGTAAATTGTTCCCAATGCGATCGGGAGGTTCAGGCAACGTAGAGGGTAGATTCCGAGTTGCCTGCTAGCCCATCATAAAAGGAACTGGATGCAATTGGTGTAAAGAGCGGTTGCATTGTATTTACCGAACCGCGTAGTACGAGACCTGCTTGCTTGCCCTGAGGAATCGAAGTGGCTTGCCCTGAGGAATCGAAGTGGCCTGCCTACGCAAAAGCTTCGGCAGATAAATGTGAGAGGCGCACCTCACCGGTGAAAAATCCGGGCTACTCGATTACCAGCTCGGCTTTTGTCATTTTGTTAATCTCTCTTATTGTCTTCACTATCTTGTACAGTCAGACGAAAGTTTTCAAAAGTCTTGTCTTTAAGATGTTGTTTCCACTTGTCAAGCAGAGGTTGCTCCAGTTTAAATTCACGGTATTCGTCCGGACTCATGATTGGAACTCCTTTTACAATGGGATATATTCTTTTACACTCGTTGCAAGTAAGAAATCCTTCAATAATATTTCCGTTAATATCTTGTGTAATACCGGTTAGTTCTAATTCAGCTTTATCAAAAGGGCAACACAATTTGTTTATGGTTTCAAGTCTCATACTTTGTTTGCGTTTAATTGTTTTAAATATGCTTTAATTGCCTCGTTCGGCTTTTCGGAGCTCATAATGCCCGATATAACGGCTATTCCATCAAAGGACAATTCAGCAAGTTTCGGCATGTTTTCAGGTTTTATCCCTCCGGCTAAAAAAACCGGCATAGATGTTATTTTTTTTGCCTCTTGGATGGTTTCAAATCTTACCAGTTCACAACTGTTGGTGGTGGAAGGGAAAATGGAGCAAAAGGAAATATAATCTGCGTGATTGTTATTTGCCCAATGCACCAGTGATAAATCATTGTTGCATGTCAAGCCGCTTATAAACCCTCTGTTTATCGTTTTTTTAATATGTTCAAAGTCGTTCGGAATGCAGTCGAAGTGAACACCGTCTAAATCAGTTGTATTTAGCCATTTCCACTTATTGTTAATAAGCACCGGAACATTCTTTTCATGGCAAAGTTTAGTAACGTTTTGAATCAGTTCTGTGGTATTTTGTTGTGGTGAAAAATTATCCCATATCTGTACAGCAACAATTTTTTCTTGTAAAATTATTTTGAGTTTATGAGTTAAAACGGTTTCATCCAGCGATGGGTCTATGACCAAATAAACTCCTGAACTTATTTTTCTCTTTCTTTTCATTATTTCCATCCTTCACGATATGCTTTGAAGAATGCCGCCCAATAGGGATCTTCTTCCAGATAAATTAAATCGGTTTGTTTATCGTTTTCGATCAGCTTAATACCGTATTCCTTTTCTTTGATTTCACCAACGGCACAACAGGATATGTTTTCGGTATTCAGTCGTTCTATTACAAACGATGCTTTATCTTTTTTACAGGTAATAATCATTGAACCTGCACCAACACAATAACGGGGATCTATGGAGAAGAGAGAGCAAACATCATTCTGTATTTTACCAATGGGAAGTTGATCATTAAAAACTACAACCCCGTTGTCCGAAGCACAAGCCATTTCATAAATAGCTCCCAGCACTCCACCTTCGGTTACATCGTGCATGGCTGTTATATGGTTATGCCGGTTTTTTTTGCCAGCCGCTGCCAAAGCATCTTTTAGTGATGATGTTTCATAAAACATCCCGCATGCTTTCTGATAAGTTTCATTTCCTAAATTGTTTTTCACCTTTTCCGGAAAACTCATGGCAAGTATTGAAGTGGAAGAAAGGGCACATTGTTTTGTGACTAAAATAATATCTCCCGGTCTGGCATTTTGTGAAGTAAGTAATTGCAATTTGGGAGCGATGGTAAAAAATGTACCACCTCCGGCAATGGTAGAATTTTGTCCTTCAATAAAACCCGTATGTCCACCAGTAATGGCTATTCCAATGTCAGCACAAAATTTATGAATGTAATGCCAATAGGTTTTAAAGTCTTGCCTGGAAAACGTTGCCGGAAGATTTAACACAAACTGTCCGTACATAGGAGCAAAACCTGTTGTTGCCATATCGTTAGTCATGAGTTGTACCGATAGCCATGCCGATTCTTGAAGTCCAAGGGAAGGAATGAGTGACAAAGGGTCACTGGTTACAGCCATTGCCATTTCACCAGGCAAATCAATAACTGAAACATCTACGCCCAAACGAGGGCCAACACGCACTTCATTACGATGATATCCGCACTTTGTCTGTACTATGTCTGCAAACAGACTGTGATCCATTTTTCCAAGTTTATCTTTCATTTACTCAACGTCATTTAATTTGATATAAAGTCCGAAAAAATCGCCATAAGGTAAACGCCATTGCTGAACAGGAAACCATTTTGGCAGCCCTGTACACGACCATTCAATAGAATAATCTCTTCCTTCTAACGCTTCGTTTATTATTGATATTAATTTTTGGGGTGTATAAAAGGTAGCGGTAATGTAAAATGGATTTTTTCCAAGAAATTGTTGAACGCGTCTTCTCACAACTTTGGTGGAATTTCTGTTCATCATACCCATTGCAATACCATACTTGGCAACCCTTGCAGCTTCTCGTATAACTTTTACAGGGTCTTTATAATATTCAAACGTGGTGATAAACGCCAGGGTATCAAAAGTGTGGTCTTTAAAAGGCATACAGTGAGAATCTGCCATGACAAGGTCGCCTTCAAACAAATGTATAGCCTGCGATAACATCAGTGGTGAAATATCACCCCCGGTTGCTTCGATCCCGATTTCCTTCCACCATCTTGTAAAACGGGTAGTGCCACAACCGAATTCAAGTAATGTTTTTATACGCTTGTCTTTAGATACAAGCCGTTCCATTACCTTTTTTTGCCAGACTTCAGCTCGTTTATACCTTCCTTCATACCATTGTTCATAGGTGTCGGTATGCTCACGATTAAAAAACCATTCGGGTCTGTTTTGCCAGTTTTGTTGGCTTTGAGAAATTAATTCAAAAGATTTTTTTTCTATTTCCATTTTGTTATTTGTTTAAAACAAAAACGCCATCCGATTGGCAGGCCCAAAAGAATGGAGTACAAAATGGAATATTTTAATACTGCATCCCTACGTTGGCATTATCCAAATCAGGTGTCGGGTATTATCTCAGCCTAACTATTCGTTTGGCACCCCGTGCATTTATAGTTACAAATTTACTATAATTTTGTTTAAGTCAGATTGTTTTAATCGGATTGGTTTTTAGCCTTGCTGGTAACGTTTTGTGTTTATTGCGTGCTGGGATTTCGAAGCTGCGTCCCGTCCACGGCACGAAAACGAAATTAAGAAAACAACTCTTCATTTCAATACTACACCATAGAATTCATAACATTTTGTGTGCGCCCAGTATGGCGTGTTTAATATTCCAGAAGGGAATATAAATAGATTATCCAAAGGGTGCAAGTCCCCTATGTGCACTGCATTGATGCGCACCAGTAAGCCGCGAAGCCTGCTCCGATTTTATATCGGGGGTTGTGCGGAGTGATCCGTGAACTGTCCCAAAGGGATGGCTATGCCAAAGAAAGCAGGACTGCTAAAGATCTGTACTGACGAATCCGCCAGCCGGCGGACAGCGATGGGATCATAGTAGTTGACAGTAACGAGCCATCACCGGAAGGATAAAGATGGAGGTCTCACAC
>JBDSIM010000242.1:0-18257 GCA_039917935.1 Cyclobacteriaceae bacterium
ATATAAATATAGCCAGTGCTGAAGATTATTTGGGAACTCATTTTGAGTAATTATTAGCGACCCGAATATAAGTTATTCCTGAACTTATTTAAACACGCATATTCTGCCGGCTGATGTTCCCCATGTCACTGAACTATATTTTGGCCACAAGCAAAAAGGTGATCGTTCCTTAATTACCAGCGATTGAACGTATTCTGTAACAAGATCTTGATTCTCTTATTTTCTCTGATCTCCGGTAAGAAATCAGGAGTGGCTAATTATAAATTTTGCTTTTTTAATTCTGTAACGGCAAAGTCGACGGCTCGTGCGGTAAGTGCCATATAGGTAAGCGATGGGTTTTGGCACGCGTTTGATGTCATGCAGGCACCGTCAGTAACAAATACATTTTTAGCCGGCCAAATCTGGTTATGCGCATTCAAAACGGAAGTTCTAGGATCCCGTCCCATGCGAGCCGTTCCCATTTCATGAATACCGAGGCCGGGAGCGCCGTGTGAGTCCGAAGATCTAATATTTTTGAACCCGGCGGTTTCCAGCATCTCTGAGCCGCTAACAAGGATATCGTCAAGCATCCTTAACTCATTTTCTCTGAACTCACAATCAATCTCCAGCAAAGGCATGCCCCAGGCATCTTTTTTATCTTTAGATGGGGTCACTTTATTTTCGAAATAGGGTAAGCATTCTCCCATCCCTGTCATCCAAAAGCCCCAGCCACCGGGTTGACTGGCGGCAGATTTAATTTCAGCGCCTATCATTTCCAAGGGAACATTTCCTCCTCTTCTTGAGCCCCCTGCCGCAAACGCATATCCGCGGATAAATTTTTCCTGCACATCTTTGCCGACATTTCGAAATCTGGGTAGGTAGACTCCCGCCGGGCGTCTACCGGTGAAGTATGAGTCATCGAAACCCTCATAGGAACCGCCTACTCTGCCCCGATAGTTATGATCCATAAGAAAGTGACCCAATGTTCCACTATCATTTCCAAATCCCTCAGGGAAACGGGAAGACGTAGAATTCATTAGAAGTAATGTACTATTTAGTGTACCCGCATTGACAAAAATAATCTTCGCATAATATTCGGTCATGGAATTATTCTCAGCATCAATCACGCGAACGCCCCGGGCAGTTTTCTTGTCCTGATCATAGATGATTGAATGGGCGACAGAAAAAGGGCGAAGGGTCAAATTTTTTGTCGCCATCGCTGCTGGAAGTGTAGCGGAATTACTGCTGAAATATCCACCATAAGGACATCCCCGCGAACATAGGTCCCGGTACTGACAGGGCCCTCTGTCTTTCAGACCACGGGTAAGATTCGCCGTGCGGGAAATGATAAGATGCCGACCGGGGTAATTAGATTCCAGACTTTCCTTAAAATGTTTCTCAAGACAATTCATTTCCATGGGAGGTAGGAACTCACCATCGGGTAGGTGCGGGATTCCATCCGCATTCCCACTGATTCCCACAAATCTTTCTACATATGAATACCAGGGCGCGATGTCTTTGTAACGGATTGGCCAGTCAACCGCAATGCCCTCTTTCGCATTGGCTTCAAAATCCAGATCACTCCATCGTTGTGTCCAACGGGCCCACATTAAAGATTTCCCACCAACCTGATATCCCCGTATCCAGTCAAACGGTTTTATCTGCGAATAGGGATGAACAGCATCCTTTACAAAAAAATGTTCGGTTGCTTCAGTAAACGCATAACAACGGCTAACGATGGGATTTTCTACCCTGGTTTTGGTTGGTAGTTGTCCGCGATTTGGTAATTCCCATGGGTGTAAGTTGGCAGTAGGATAATCTTTGATGTGCTCCACATTCCTGCCCCTTTCCAATACCAAAGTTTTAAGGCCCTTCTCACATAATTCTTTTGCGGCCCAACCTCCTGTAATGCCTGATCCTATTACGATGGCATCATATGAATTTTGTTGAACACTTTTCAAATTGATATTGGGGGTTTCCATCGTTTTACTTTTACGCGTCACCAGCCAAAAACTTCTCTTACGTATGTTCTGCTCGCTTTCCAATTTTCACGCATGTCCTTTACAGGAGGTATGTGGGAGGCAAGTTCAATGGCCACTTCCCCTTTGTAATTTATATCCTGTAGTGCCCTGGCTATGGCTGTGAAATCTGTATCCCCTTCACCCACCGCTTCTGTCCAGATGCCCTCTTTGTTTTGATCACGTATGTGCATGTACACAATTTGATCTGTGTAGGTTTTAATGAAGGCTACCGGATCAACGCCTCCACGGATGAGCCAGTTCAGGTCAGGTCCTAACTTTATGTCTGGTACCCGGGTTAGGGTACCTTTCAGGTCATAAAGGTCATCCTCTACTTCAAAGGTATGGTTGTGCAGATTGGCCTGGATATTTTTTGGCTTACAAATATTCAGAATTTTTATCAATACATCGGCTTGAGCATCCAATTCGGCTTCCGTCTTCAGCCTTCCCGCATCCCCTACGGTAATACCAAAATTTGTTCCCCCTAACTGGTTCAGGTTTTCAGCCACGTGTTCAACATCTTCCAGTATTTTTACGTGTTGATTCTTATCCCACATAGACGCGCCATAGGAGGTGCCGGTTACCGGCAGTGTATACTCTTCAATCAGGGCGCCGACCCTGGCCACGACATCACGATGGCGCAGATTTACCTCCATCATTTCTACCCCTTCAATTCCGGCATATTTAAAATCGCTGAAAACCTTACTCAGTACCGGAGTTGAATCCCAATTGGGAGGAAATTTACTTGCGTAAATCCAAAGATGTCCACTAACCCTTACGTTGGATCGACCCGTACATCCCTGTAAAAAATCAGCCGTCAAAATTGCGGCCGAAAATTTCCCTGAGGTTGTCAGGAATTGTCTTCTTGTAAGATGGCCCATAAATATTTTTTATTGGTAAATGTAGTGAGCCTTTCATCAAATACCTCATGAAAAATCCAATTCTCTTAAGGCCCCATAGAAGTAACGAGTTCAGAGACAAGGCTTTCTTCAATACCGCTTATTTGCAGTATTACTCCTCGCATTTGTTCTTACGTTTCTTTTAAAAAGGGGAATGCAAACAAAATAAAAGAAAAAAATTCCTTTGTGACGTCTATGGGTCATCGGAAGTTTTAAAAAGGGAGCTCAAAATCAGAAGAACAGCCTCGTTCTTGTATTTTAACTAAGGATTCAGGGGTTCCTAGGGAGCCAGGTTCTCGGTATGGGCAATTTTCCATCATACGGGAAAACCCGGTTTTTACTTTATTTTTAGTCGGACAACAATAAATAAATAAAATAAATCTTGATTTGCTGCCATCCGCTCAAAGTTGGAGGAGTTAAAAAAATGCAAAAAAAAACCCCGAACTTCTTTCGGGGTAATACCAGCTTGAAGAAAGACCCTCTCTTTAAAACTTCAAAAAGGCACTCGAAGATATAAAGAAAATCAATGACCAAGTCATTTTCTCAACGGATAAATTTTTATTGTTTAAAAAGGATCAAATATTCACTTTGCAGCCATGTTTCTGTCAATTAAATACTTTGTTTCGTGATCGTTATTACAAATAATAAGCAACTTTACTTATGCGATATTTTTTGATTATGAATGGCTTATTCGTGCTGTATTCTGCACAAGCACAGCAGAAGGCTCAAACCTTCTTAAAACCCCACGCCTCCAAAGCAATAATCGATACAGAAATTGCTTCTATGGCGAAATCCATCTCCCCCGACAGTGTCAAAGGATATATTCAGAAACTGGTCAGTTTTGGAACCCGGCATTCTCTCAGCGATACCCTCAGCCCGATCAGTGGAATTGGGGCTTCCCGGCGTTGGGTTGCGGTTAAGTTTAGACAATTTGGCGCCCTGAATAAAGCCGACTTTACAGTTGAGTTAGATGCCTATAAAGTTGAACCGTCGTCGCAATATCCCCGAATTCCGTATGCAGTAACCATGAAGAATGTACTGGGCACATTAAAGGGAACAGATCCTGATGATACCCGGATTCTCCTTGTCAGCGGACATCTGGATTCCCGAAATTCAGACGTTATGGATTCTGCTGGGTTGGCTCCCGGCGCGAACGATGATGCTTCCGGAGTGGCTGTTGTGCTGGAACTGGCCCGGGTAATGTCGGCGAAAAAGTATCCGTGTACCATCATCTTTATCGCGGTACAGGGTGAAGAGCAGGGGCTTGTAGGTGCCCGGCATATGGCAGACAAACTTAAAAACAATGGGTCCAACCTGGTGGCTATGCTCAATAATGATATTGTGGGTAATTCACTGGCTAGTGAAACCGGGAATAAAAATGACAAAACGGTACGGATCTTTAGCGAGATGATACCAGCGATGGAAACCGATGAACAAACTGCCGCGCGAAATACACTTAAGGCCGAAAATGACAGCCCTTCCCGGCAGCTCGCCCGTTATATCAAAGACGCCGGAGATGTTTACCTGAAGGAATTTACGGCAACCCTGAATGCCCGGCCCGACCGTTTTCTCCGCGGCGGAGATCATACGCCATTTAATCAGCTGGGATTTTCTGCTGTTCGCTTCACTGAATTCAATGAAAATTTTTTGCACCAGCACCAGAATGTGAGAAAAGAAAAAAATGTTCAGTATGGGGATTTACTGGAATTTGTAGATGTCGAATATGCAGCGAATGTTGCCCGGCTTAACCTTGTAACACTGGCTTCCCTGGCAAAAGCCCCTGGATCGCCTGATGATGTCAAAATGAAAATCAATTTAGGAAACATCACCCACCTAACCTGGAAGGCTCCGGACACTGGTCCAAAAGTTAAGGGCTATTACGTATTAATGCGTGAGACGATACAACCTTTCTGGGAGAAAAAGTTTTTTGTACAGAATACAGCGGCGGCGCTACCGTATTCCAAAGACAATTACTTTTTTGCTGTTCAATCAGTGGGACAAGAGGGGCATACCAGCCTGGCGGTGATTCCTATACCTGAGCGCTAAACTTCATTCACTTTCCGGAACGATCATTGTTGATCTCTATCCAATGACCATCCGGATCCTGAAAATAAACCTGTTTTACACCATCCACGCGTACCGTTGGCGCTTTGGCTGTGCCTGGCCAATTGGTATATTCTATTTTGTTCTTTTCCAGATTGCTGATGAAGTCTTCTATCGATTTTACGCTGAAGCAAAGGTGATCGTTCTTATCCCGTTTAATATTGGCTTCCGCTCCCTGGATGAGGTGCAAATGGCCGGCAGGGCCGAGGGTAAACCAGGTATGGCGGCCGTCTTTAAATGGTTCTTCAATCTTTTTTAGCATCAGAATATTTTCATAAAAAGTAGTGCTTATCTGAAGTTCGTGCACGTAGACGGCAATGTGGTTCAGGGACAGGACGGTTTCAGATGGCTTAGTCTGGGATTTTGCGAAGTGATGGGAAAAACAAATCGCTATTAATAAAAAAAACCGCAGCGCGTATTTCATGGTGTTTTGTTTCGTATTTAAAGATATATATAAAATACGATTTGAAGAGAGGATTTCTTTGCGTGGGAACGGTAGACTCTTTTTATTGACTCGATATGCAACGATTCGATTTTAGTATTTTATTTCCGTCACTTTCCAGTACTCACCATAGAGACGTTTTGAGGCAGCGTTTTTTTTAACCAAAGAAAACCCAGAATACCCGCTATTAAAGAAGCAACCAATACAGACATTTTTGAAAGATCAATTGTCATGGCGTCTTCAAATGCCAGCAAGGTGATGAATATAGACATCGTAAATCCTATTCCGGCAAGCATGCCAGCACCCATTAGATGAGGCCATTTCACGTCATCAGGCAAGGAGGAAATTTTTACCACTGTTGTAAGATAGCTGAACAGAATAATTCCCGCGGGTTTACCGATCAGCAAACCTGCGATTATCCCTAAACTTATTGAGCTTCCTAGTGCCTGGAAAGAATCCGGGTGAATGATTATACAAGTGTTTGCTAAAGCAAAAACCGGAAGAATAAAATAGGCAACCGGCCTATGCAAAAATCGCTGCAAAACATAGGAAGAACTTTTTTCTCCACCGTCTCCGAATGGAATCGCGAATGCCAGTAACACCCCTGTAATCGTTGCATGAACGCCGGAGTTCAACATAAAATACCACATAAAACCGCCACCCATCAGGTAGGGCCATAGGGTATGTATTCCTGACCTGTTAAGGACTAACAACATCGCAAAGATTCCCATGGCGATAGAAAGGCTGACAATATTTAACGTATTGGTATACAATACCGCGATGACGATGATTGCGCCCAAATCATCAATAACGGCCAGGGCCGTTAAAAAAACTTTTAGCGAAACAGGAACCCGGTTGCCCAGCATGGATAACACACCAAGGGCAAAAGCAATATCGGTTGCCATGGGGATTCCGGCGCCGGCACTGGCCTGACCTTCCGTATTGAATAATAGAAAAATACCCGCAGGGACTAACATTCCACCCAAAGCTGCGAACATGGGAAGCAAGGCATTTTTGAGAACGGAAAGTTCACCGATGTAAATTTCACGCTCCAATTCAAGGCCGATGAGCAAGAAAAAAATGGTCATCAGTCCATCATTGATCCAATGGGTAATCGTGTGGCCTGCAAACGGGAAAATCCAGATATCAGCATAATTGGCTGGGTATATGTTCGTCAGAACCAACGAAACCACTGTACAAAAAATAAGTAGTAAACCTCCGGATTTTTCACTCCTGAAAAATTCACTGAATAATTTGGTAAGGATCATATTTTAAAAATGAAAATAAATAGTAAAGCTATGAGGCAATCTTTACTATTCATGATGCTGCGAAGGTAAGTGCTTATTTTAATCCTCAACAGTTTTATCCAGAGGCATGCCTAATTTTTGATAAAGGGCTTTTCTCCCCTTTTTATCACCTATTAAAATCTCTCTGGCAAACTCCGCAACGGGTTTTGCATATTCGCGCGGCACGCACACTACACCATCGCCATCGGCTACGATCACATCGCCCGGCCTGATGACAACACCACCGATGGTAACGGGTTTATTTACTGATTCCAGTTCATTCCGTCCGGGACGAATACCTCTGCCGCGGTTCATAAAATCCAGGTATACGGGAATGCGTTGCTTGATTACTTCGTCCGTATCACGGATGCCTCCATTGGATATAATCGCTCTGGCACCATGACTTACCCAGGACAAAGCATTATTTGATCCCACTGATCCCGTGTCGCCGTCACCCTGCACGTCCAGAACAACAATGCTGCCGGGTTTTATGAATTCCACATATGCTTCGGTCGAATAATTACCATACCAGTTCCCTTCCCATTTTTGAAATTCCTCTTTCGCCATGGGGTTTTTAATCACCTTGAAGGTTGGAATATATCTCGCTGTAACCGCTAGTCCGCATACAACGTGTGCCATATTCTCGGTGTCCTTCCATAAAGGTTCAATTCGCTGGTCGAGTAGTCCTGCGTCGCGCAAGCCTACCATGTCCATACCATCGGAAACATCTGCTACCCGAAGACCCTGATACAGTTTTAAAATTTCCTCATCAGATAATTTAGCCTGCGCGAGAAGAATATTACCTGGTAACATCCATGCGCAAAGAAATAAAAAAAATAAAGTTTTCATGTGCTGCTATTATTGGTGTAGTATATAATGATATTGTAAATTGTTGGACAATATACACACCATTCACAAAACATGGCTGATAGAAAATGTCAGAAGGCCGCCCTCGGCGTCGAATTTCAAGCGAGGGTCACAGATTCATTTTAGCGGAAACTTTACGAACTTTGGCGCAAGCAGATGATTGATGAAAAATGCTACGATGTAGGCAAAGGCGCAAATGGTAAACAATACCGTGTAGCCACCTGTTACGTTACCATTGGCGGTGAATATATCCAATAACCTTCCGGCAAAAACCGGGAATAACATGCCACCGATAGCACCTGCCATTCCGCCAATTCCAATAACCGAAGCCACAGCGTATTTTGGAAACATATCCGATACGGTGGTATACATATTGGCGGACCATGCCTGATGGGCGGCCCCTGCCAAACCAATCAGGAATACCGCAGGCCAATCACCTATTTTTGTCACCAGAAAAATCGGTAGGAAACAAAGTGCAAATAGAAAGAATCCGGTTTTTCTGGCACGGGTTACACTCCAGCCTTGTTTGGTTAGATGGCCGGTAAGCCAACCGCCTACAATGCTCAGTAACGTGATGATGGTATAAATCACAACGAGATGAACCCAGCTTTCCTTAATGTCCAATCCCCGTGTTTTTTTGAAATAATCAGGAAGCCAGATGAGAAAAAACCACCATACCGGATCTGTTATAAATTTGGCTACAATAAAAGACCACGTTTGACGGTGCTTCAATAATCCGAGCCAAGATGATTTTGGCCCCTCGGGAATGTCCTCCCGGTCACTTTGAATAAAACTGAGCTCTTCCGCCGTAACACGTTTATTTTTTTCCGGATCGCTATAGAAGGGTATCCAAAGCAATAACCATAACAGGCCTGCTACTCCCGCGACAATGAAAGTGGCATGCCATCCATAAGCATAGGCAATCCACGGAACAATCGCAGGGGCAATGATTGGACCCACATTCGTTCCGGCATTAAAAAGCGTTGTGGCAAACGCGCGTTCACGCTGGGGAAACCAGGTTGCGGTGGCTTTCACGGCCGAAGGAAAATTCCCGGCTTCACCCAGTCCCAAAGCAGTTCGGGCAAGGAAAAACCCATTTACACTGGATACCAGGGAGTGACCCATTGCCGCAAAGCTCCACGCTACAATAGAAACAGCGTACCCCACTTTCGCTCCGAACCTGTCAACAAACCAACCAAAAAATAAAAATCCTACCGCATAGGCACCTTGAAATGCTGAATTGACCAATCCGAATTCTTCATTCGACCACTTCAACTCTTCATCCAAAATAGGTTTAATCAGAGATAATATTTGACGGTCAATATAATTGATCGTAGTGGCCAGGAATAATAAAGCACAGATCGTCCACCGGTATTTACCTACCGTCGATGTCAGGGGTTGGTTTATTATTTCCACATCGGTGGGTTAAGGATTGCGTATTTTTCGGGCAAGGTCCAACGCATGGGCTACCCTTTGTGATAGCAGATCCCAGTTACGGGCCGCCAGTATATCTTTGGTAAACAACTGCGAGCCCATGCCAACACACATGGCACCAGCCTTAAACCAGGCTGTCAGATTTTCGAGCGTGGGTTCAACCCCGCCGGTAATCATCAGTTTAAGGTCAGGCACAACGGGGAGGATAGCTGAAACAAAACCCGGACCGAGTACGGACCCCGGAAAAATCTTTATCACGTCCGCGCCATGTTCTTTGGCAGTGACGATTTCAGTGAGGGTAGCACAACCCGGGATCCAGACCTTTCCATACTGTTTGCAGACCGCCGCCATTTCCAACTTAAGAATAGGCGAAATAATAAAATCAGCCCCGGCATTGATAAATTTTTTCGTGGTCGCGGCATCCATTACAGTACCAATGCCGAGCATCAGGTCTGGAAATTTTTTCCGCTCCCGGATGAGGTGAGAAAATATTTCAAAAGAATTTGAACGCCTGTTCGTAAATTCAAACGCCCGTATGCCCCCATGGTAGGCAGCTTCGACTACTTGTTGCGCTTCCTCGGCATTGTCATGGGTAAACAGGGGAACGATTCCCGTATTTTTCATGACATCCACGATATCCTGTTTTGTAAATCCCATTTCCTATCGTAAAAGTTTTCCTACGTTTTCTCCCTTGACCAGATTTTCAATCTCCTGCAGGGAGACCACGTTCACATCCCCTTCAATGGAATGTTTTAAAGCGGAGGCTGCCGTGGCAAACTCGAGCAGTTGCTGATCGTCCATTCCCCGCAGCATGCCAAAAATAAATCCTGCCATAAATGCATCGCCTGACCCTACCCTGTCGACGATATGCGTTAAATCATACTCCCTTGATTTCAACAATAATCCGTTCCACAATGATGCTGAAATTTTGTTGTGTGACGAGCTGATGGATTGGCGTTCAGTGGTGGCAATTTTCTTAACATTTTGAAAACGTTGTTTAAAATTTACACAGGCTTTTTCAAAAGTTCTCCCTGATATATTGGCGCAATTCTCCATGTCGGTTATCCCGGCAATAATCACATCACAACTATCTATCAGAGAGGGCATCACATCAAGAGCAGTTTTACCGTATTGCCAGAGATTTCTCCGATAGTTGATATCGCCGGATACCGTGATCCCCATTTTTTTAGCAACCAAAAGCCCTTCCATACAAACGTCAGCAGCCGCCTGAGAAATGGCCGGAGTAATGCCTGTCCAGTGAAACCATGAGGCATCTTTCAAAACGACATTCCAGTCCACTGCTCCTTTTTTGATATTCGCGAAAGCTGAATCAAACCGATCATAAATAATGCGTGAAGCCCGTTGCATGGAGCCGTTCTCAAGGAAGTAAAGACCCATTCTTTCGTCTCCATATATTATAGAATCAGTATCTACCCCATATTTTCTCAAAGCCTGGGTTGCGGCCTCTCCAAGATCATTATTCGGAAACCGGGTAACATGGGCGGAGGGTATGCCTAAATGGGCAAGAGAAACAGCTACATTGGCTTCGGCGCCTGCATACGTTACATCAAATGCGGTTGCCTGTGTAAAGCGGGAAAACGCCTGGGTTGAGAACCGAAGCATGATCTCCCCAAAGGTGACGACTTTTCCTTTATTCATCTGAAAATTATGATTCAAAATTGAAGTTTGAAGGTAACGGTATTCCGCGAATAAACCTGCATAGTGAATATTTCAAGATTTATGTTCAAGAGACAAAATGGAATTTAAAAGCTCGTACCTTGCATTCATTGAACTAAGAATATGTCCACCCGAATACTCAAAATCCATCCAGCCGATAACGTGCTGGTCGCGTTAACAGATCTAAAGGCAGGCGAAAAAGTATCCTACAACGGCACATCATTTACGCTTACCGAAAATGTGCCTGCCAAACATAAATTTGTTCAGGAAACACTTCCCCTTGAAGGGGAAATAATTATGTACGGCGTTTTGGTGGGAAAGACGACGAAGCCTATTGTAGCCGGAGGTTCCATCAATACGCAAAATGTAAAACATACATCATCCACCTTTTCGGAAAAAAATAAAAAATTTGAATGGAAAGCTCCGGATGTCTCCCGATGGAAGGGCAAAACTTTTTTGGGGTATCACAGACAGGATGGCCAGGTCGGCACGGCCAACTACTGGATTGTAATCCCGATGGTATTTTGTGAAAACCGGAATGTAAATGCTATCCGCCATGCCTTTGAAGAAGCCCTGGGGTTTGGAAAACCTGATATGTATAAATCATACGTTGAGGAACTTGTGGATTTATACCACCAGGGAAAACCCGAGGTGATTAAGTCCCATCCTTTTACCCCGGATGCAACGACCGACAAATCAAAAATTTTTAAGAACCTCGATGGTATAAAATTTCTTACTCATGAAGGCGGATGTGGTGGAACCCGTCAGGATTCCGAAGCGCTTTGTGCCCTGTTAGCAGGATACATCAACAACCCCAACGTGGCGGGAGCAACCATTTTAAGTCTTGGGTGCCAGAATGCCCAGGTCGATATCCTCACGGATAAATTAAAACAAATCAATCCGTCCTTCTCAAAACCTCTTGTCATCCTTGATCAACAGAAAGAAGGAACAGAGCAAGCCCTGCTTGCACAGGCTATCCAAAAAACTTTTCTTCATTTAATTGAGGTAAATAAACAGGAACGCAAGCCAGCACCACTAACCAAACTCGTGGTTGGTCTAGAGTGTGGTGGATCGGATGGTTTTTCCGGTATTTCGGCAAACCCGGCTATTGGTCATACCTCAGACCTGATTGCGGCCCTGGGAGGAATTTCGATTCTTTCTGAATTCCCGGAACTTTGCGGGGTGGAACAGGAACTTATAAACCGCTGTGTAAGTGACCAGGTAGCCGATCGATTTATCGAACTTATGCGTGCGTATGCAAGGGCAGCCGTTGCAGTGGGCTCGGGGTTTGATATGAATCCATCGCCTGGAAACATTAAAGACGGTCTTATTACGGATGCCATGAAGTCTGCCGGAGCAGCAAAAAAAGGAGGCACCTCCCCGGTTGCGGATGTGCTTGATTATACGGAATACGTAAAACGCCCTGGACTAAATTTGTTGTGTACTCCGGGAAATGATGTCGAAAGCACAACGGCGATGGCCGGATCCGGTTCCAACATCATGTTATTTACCACCGGCCTGGGTACTCCCACGGGTAATCCTATTGCCCCCGTGATAAAAGTTTCATCCAATACGGCCCTGGCTAAAAAGATGCCTGACATTATTGATTTTGATTGCGGGGATGTAATCTCCGGGGTTAAAACAATTGAACAACACGGAGAGGAACTGCTTGATCTCATTATTGAAGTAGCCAGTGGTCAAAAAAAAGCAAAAGCGACGTTGTTAAATCAGGACGACTTTATCCCCTGGAAGCGTGGCGTTTCGTTGTAAGGGTGTAAACCGGATTGATATTGCTGAAAATCTTTGAAGTAGCGACAACAAAAGATTTGATGTAAACTTTTTGCTTTGAAGGCCTAGTACACTTCGACATTGGAAATTAAAGGACAAGCTTTTGAAGCGGTAATATTCAACCTGAGCTTATCCGTTTTCACGGGATCGAATTTCAGGATCCGTTTATATCCGATGGTAGTGGCTGAAGCCAGAGGTTTCCATTCCTGACCATTCCAGCTTTCCACGTTAAAGGAACTTACCCGCTGACCTGATTGAATATACTCCTGGATCAACAGATACTTTACCTCCTTTATATGGTTAAGATTGATCTCCAACCACCCTGTGGTAACGCCATCATCCGTTGCCCAGTAAGTTTCCTTTTCGCCATCATTTATTTTGGATGGATCATACCTTTCATTGTTCCCCCGATAGGCCGACGCCTCGATACTTGCCTGGGCTGCGAGGTTGGTTTTAAAAGTTTCATCAATTAATTTCCTCCAGGCTTTTAGAACGGCCACATCTTTTTCGTTCAACAGACCGCGTTTGTCTGGGGGTACGTTTAGTAACAGAGTGGACCCGCGGCCGACGGAGGTTAAATAAATTTCAAATAATTTCTCGGCGGATTTCACCAGCGAGTCTTCCTTTTGATGATAAAACCATCCGGGCCTGATCGACACATCGACCTCCGCCGGAATCCAGTGTGTTCCTTCCGGATGCCCGGTATTTAACAAATCCTGGATACCCGGTTTGCCTGCAAATAAAGTGTCGGGCGTAATCGAATTCCAGTTTGTTTCCCCGGCAGTGCCCCGTTCGTTCCCAACCCATCGCACCCCTGGACCGGCATCGCTAAAAAACAGAATGTTGGGTTCCATTTCTTTCACTAACCCCATGGTTACAGGCCATTGGTAATAAGCGGAACCATCGATGGCGCGTTTTTCGTTGGCACCGCCGTAGTAGCCCGTACCTCCGTTTGCACCATCAAACCACATTTCAAAAATGGGTCCATAATTTAAAAAGATCTCTTGTAGCTGGCTGCGGTAATAATCGATATACTTCGGCCGACCATAATCAGGATGGTTCCGGTCCCAGGGTGAAAGGTAAACACCAAACTTAAGTCCATACTTTTTACAGGCTTCGGCGACTGCTTTTACAATGTCTCCCCTGCCGTTTTCAAATGGCGTATTCTTTATTGAATGCTCCGTGTATTTACTGGGCCACAGACAGAATCCATCATGGTGTTTGCAAGTTAGGATCGCGCCGTTAAAGCCAGCATCCTTAAAGGTTGAAATCCATTGATCTGCATTAAATTCCGACGGGTTAAATATCGTTGGATCCTCATCGCCAAAGCCCCACTCCAAATCCGTATAGGTGTTGGTTGTAAAATGGATGAAAGCATTCTGTTCCATTTCGTGCCATTGAACTTGAGCCGGAGTTGGCAGGGGTAATACCGGTACAGGGGGAAGAATTTCACGCTTGCTGCAGGCAAACAAAATGATTGGGAAAATAATTAACCGCCACGAATGCATCGTCAAAAATACGATATCATAACCACTTGTGCCAATTCAGGAATGATGGCTCAAACAGGCACTTGCCGGAAGGGAGAAGCATTTTTTCTGACCGTAGGATGTGTCTTCTGACTGCCAGTTGAGTTTTTGAGAGGCCCTGAATAGCCAAACACCCTTCGCTAAGCTGCCTGGCACCAGGAGGGTGTACGTTCATGCGATTCTTGCATGAGACTTACGCCTGAGTGTTTTTCTTATAATGGCATAATATGACTATCAGGTTTTATTCCGCAAAAATGGATGTAGGGGATCGGACTGAACCACATTCTCCTTACGTGTTTTAAGGTGAGTAGCAGAATAATCAACTAGTGGAAACACGAGAGGATATCTATTCATTGCCTACTTTTTACCACACTCTTCTTTGCGGCATAAGTTTTATACTGAAATCAGTACTATGGAAAAAATAAAAAACGGCGACCCCGTATTATACAAAAACCGGAAGGGAACCATTTATGGTAAACCCCGTGAGAACAAGTACAAAGGACTATTATATATAGTGAAAATCGGTGACGATTATGTAAAAGCATCTGCGAATGAGCTAACGCCTACTCCCGAAGAAATCCCTGTTACCAGCGGATTACATTTTAACTTCTGAAAGACTTACTTCATAAGTCTGCCATTATCAATATATCATATAACCATTTTCAGGGTACGTCTGTTTGAATCTTTCAGGAATTATGGGTGTGATCTTCAGAGGAAGTTAAAATTGCTTATGTTTGCGATCTAACATAATTCTCTCTTTGTACATTACATACATTATTATCGGGGTTACTGCGTTGATTAGTTTCTATGCCTTTAAGGCACCGGAAATATTATCGGCGTGTATGATGAACCCTTACGCCATCAATCACAAACAACAGTATTACAGGTTTTTGTCGTCGGGTTTTATTCATAAAGACCATGCTCATCTTTTATGGAACATGTTTTCTCTTTATTTTTTTGGCATCGCAATTGAAAGGCAGTTTCAGGGTTTGTTCGGTACTGCGGGAAGTCTATATTTCATTGCCCTTTATCTGCTTGCCATCATCGTTTCGGATATTCCAACGTATTTTAAAAATAAGAATAATCATCGGTACAATTCACTGGGTGCATCCGGAGGAGTTTCTGCCGTAATTTTTGCGTTTATCATTTTCCAGCCCCTGGAACACATCTGCATTTTTATCGCATTGTGTATGCCCGGTTTTATTCTGGGTGCAGGCTATATCGTGTTTTCCTGGTATCAGGGTAGGAAATCGAATGACAACATCAACCATGACGCCCACCTTTATGGCGCATTATTCGGATTCATTTTTTGCGTTGTGGTAGCCCCCTCTTCTATTGGGAATTTTTTTGAGCAAATAAAAAACTGGAGACTATTGGAATAGATGAACGCATCGAGCACGATCGGTCGCTTGCGCATTACCGGGTTATGCGAAGGCTTTTCTTTTATCATTTTGCTCGCGATTGCCATGCCCTTGAAATACCTGGCCGGAAAGCCCGAAATGGTAAGGGTTGTGGGCATGGCCCATGGTATCCTATTTGTTTTGTACATTTTCCTCAGCGTTCAGGCAAAATTTCAATATCAGTGGTCCTGGAAGAAAATGATTTTACTCTGGATGGCGAGCGTAGTTCCATTTGGCACGCTTTACGCGGATTATAAGATGTTGCGCTTTGAGGATGGGAGAAATGAAAAAATTTGAAAGGCGTTCAGGAGTAAAAAATGCCTGACCAGGCCCAGGTACTAGCCCCGCCGATAAGTGTCTATTGATTCCCCGCTGACCGTTGGAGTTATCCTGGCTCAATGTCGTAACTTTAAAACACATCCTTATGCCCACGCCATACTTATTTCCATTACCTTCCATCACTAAACAGTCAGTTAAAACAATTCTTGTAACAGCTTGTTTCATAGGTGCGGCGGATGGCCTTGCTGCCATTTTGCTAACATACAGTCTGTATAACCGGCCTCCCATTATAGTGTTTCAATATATCGCCAGTGCGTTGCTCGGTCGCGCTTCATTTTCAGGGGGATTTCTGTCAGGATTGATCGGGCTCATTGCTCATTTTTTTATCGCGTTGTTGTGGACCATATTGTTTTTTAACCTACATCCCACCTTTTCATTTTTTGTTCGCAATAAAATTATTAAAAGTATCATTTACGGAATAATTATCTGGACAATCATGAATCTTCTGGTGCTGCCGTTAAGCCGTATTCCTTCAGTAAATATTGACTTATATCAGGCACTCATCGGTATGGCAATCCTGATAATTGCTGCAGGCATCCCGTTATCTTTTATTTTCGACAAATTCTTTTTTAGAACTCAGGCTTGATTTCCAGGACCACTTTACCACATTTTATTTTAGTCAAACTCTCAACATTCCCTTCTATGCAACTGCGAACAATATCCATACCGTTGTAATGGTTAAAACTTAAGCGTGAATAACAAATAACAAATAAGTAAACTCGAACATCTCAGGAAAAAGTTTAGTAAAGAGGCTTTCGAAACCTACTATTTTGAAACTTAAAACAACTTGTAACTCGTAACTTGTAGCTTGTACCTTGCAACCTACGCCTCCGCTCCCCCAGCTTAAGGTATATGGCAGTGCTGCCGGAAGAAGTAATCTGAAAGTTGATAAAAAAAACGCGGAAAAAATCTATGAAATTTCTTTACAGGAGGCGATCTGACGCAATTCCGGCTTTGCTGGTACAACCTTTCGGTGCGCGAAATGAAGCCACCCTGGCGTGCCGGAGCCAATGAAAATTCAGTCATTTCTTTTTCTCATGCCGTCAAAGTTGAGCAACAGATGGTACCCGCACGCGACTATGGATTGTTTTTTGTAATCAACAAAGACAACACGGGTGAATTAATCCTTTCAAAAGATCATCAATCGTGGGGAAGTTTCTGGTATGATCCGGCAAACGATCAGCTTCGAACCAAAATCCAACTACGGGAAATCGCCAATACGGAATTGCTAACCTACGATTTTATAAAGGTGGATAAGACTTCCGCCGAACTTGTATTAAACTTGGGAAAAAAACACTTTTTTGTAAAGATAGAATTTGCCGTAGATGAGATTGTAATGGCAAATGCAGAACAACAACTCAAAGGCCCTGTAGGTTTTACAGATCAGGGTCCAACAAGCACGGCAAATTACGCACTTCAAAATAATGTGAATAATGAAAAAGCCCTTCAGTGGATAGATGCAGCTATCGCACAAAATAAGAGCTTTAGAACGCTCCAGATAAAATCCGGGCTGTTGGAAAAAGGGGGTAAAAAAAGTGAATCAGAGAAAATAATGAACGAGGCGATGACTGTTGCGACAGGAATTGAATTGAACAATTACGGTTATCAATTATTGGGGACTGGCGAAAACGACAGGGCCATTGAAATCCTCACAATGAATACCACCCGTCATCCAAAAAGTGCAAATGCCTGGGATAGCCTTGGGGAAGCTTACGCATTAAACGGTGATAAAAATAATGCGATCAAGTATTTTAAAAAAGCGCTTAGCTTGAATCCGCCGGAAAATGTAAAGGCGAATTCCGAAAAATATTTAAAACAATTTGGCGCATTGTAATAATTCGCATACCCGTCAGAACGGCTGGCACCATTCCGGTACGCGTTCAGACGGGTTTACGATTATCCTAACATTGACGCCTTCTCAGGACTAGGACTTGTCTGTTTTATCGTGACCTTCCAATTTTACAAGTTTATTGTATACACCAAATAATAAAAATGGTGCCGGCCATTGGCCGATAAACAATGCAGTATGATCCTTCTTCAAAAGTTTGAGTGTCAATGAACCCGCCATCGCAGCGACTGCGGCCCATAAAAAAACATCAGAAGGAAGCTTCGCAGTTTGTTCTTCAATCGTGCGAGCTACTTTTCCCTCTTTGTGTTCCGGATTGATTGTGTCAGCCATATTTTTTAATTTAGTTGCTGTTACCATAATTTTTAATTTAGTGATTAATGGAATAAAATAAATAATTTTACCAATGCTCATTAGCCTTGTGATGGGGGGAGTATAAATTATTATACCGTACATGCCCGATCGGTAATGGTCGGTTTAAAAAAATATTCAGTGCTTAACCGAATGATAGCTCAATCTCTTCGTGAGCATCAAACATAATTTGCGGTATTTTTCAGGGCAATGAATTTTTCTAATCTCAAATTAAATACAAGCCTTGAAGGATAATGACAGAAAAATCCAGCGCCCTTTTAAACCGGATGAAACACCGAAAC
>JBDSIM010000243.1:0-11815 GCA_039917935.1 Cyclobacteriaceae bacterium
GAACCTGATGCCGGTAATGCGGACGAAGGGAGGCAAGGTCTTAAACGTACGCAGCGTATTCCCCTGTGCGCAGCAGGTTTAAACCATTTAAAAATCATGTTACCATTTATTTGCACGGCAACAGGTTTGCTGTTGTCATTCACCACCTTCGGTCAGCACATCGTTTCCGGATTCGTGCGTGATTCTGCCACTCAGGAGCCATTGACCAATGCCACGGTTCTTTTAAAAAATTCAAAGCGTTACACGATTACCGATGTATTCGGCCATTTCAGTTTTAATAAAGTGGAAAGCGGTGAACAGGCTGTGAAAGTTTCTTACATGGGTTATGAAGCCCGTGAACAAACCATTGATGTTGCCGGTAATGTTGAACTCGAGATTATGATGCTGCACACTTCTATTCTCTCGGAAGCAGTGGTCGTCCGGGCTACTCGCGCATCGGATAAAACACCTACTACTTTTACAGACTTAGGAAAAGAAAAAATCCAGCAACAAAACTTTGGTCAGGATGTACCTTTTCTACTGAACTGGACCCCTTCGGTTGTAACGACCTCCGATGCCGGCAACGGGATAGGTTATTCCGGGATTCGCATCCGCGGAAGCGACCCAACACGCGTTAACGTTACCATCAATGGAATACCCTATAATGACAGTGAATCAGCTGGAACATTCTGGGTGAATATGCCCGACATCGCTTCTTCCTCGGAAAGCATCCAGATTCAGCGCGGCGTCGGCACATCCACCAATGGAGCCGGAGCTTTTGGCGGCACGATCAACATTCAGACTAATGTTCGCAATGATGATCCTTATGCTGAAGTTGTTAACTCATTTGGATCGTTCAATAGCAGAAGGCACACCATTAACATTGGCACCGGTTTAATAAACGAACACGTTGTCGCAGAAGCGCGCGTTTCAAAAATAAACTCTGATGGTTTTATAGACCGGGCCTCGAGCGATCTGCAATCGTATTATTTTTCCGCAGGATATTTTTCAGAAAAGACCATAATCAAAGCCCTGATTTTCGGAGGAAAAGAAATTACTTATCAGAGCTGGTACGGGGTTCCTGAATCGCGATTGCAAAATGACAAAGAAGCCATGCTTATCACAGCTGCGAATGAAGGCTGGAATGACAAACAGACCAATAATCTGCTTCGATCAGAGAGCCGAACTTTCAATCCCTATCTTTACGAAAACCAGGTAGACAATTATCAACAGCACCACTATCAGCTTCACTTTTCTCATCAGGTGGATAAAATCTTCACTCTCAATTCGGCATTTCACTACACGCCTGGTAAAGGGTTCTATGAAGAATACCGGTACAATGATGACCTCGCATCCTATGGTTTGCCGGATATTATTGTAGATGACGATGCAAACCCCTTGGACAATGATACAATCACCTCCACTGATCTCATCCGCCGACGGTGGTTGGACAATGATTTTTATGGATTGACTTATTCTCTTAATTACGACAAACACAAATGGAATGTGATCCTGGGCGGCGCGTGGAACCGTTATGCTGGCGATCATTTCGGAGAAATTCTCTGGACGCAGTTGGGGAGTATTCCCTTCAAGCATCAGTATTATTTAAACCACGGCGATAAGCGCGACTTTAATACATACCTGAAATTGAATTATCAGTTTTCGGAAAAATTCAACGCTTTCGCGGATCTTCAATACAGAAAAGTTGATTACAAAACCGCCGGAATTGAAAATACTCAAAACGATTTCAGTGTAGATGCTGTATTTGATTTTTTTAATCCGAAAGCTGGATTAACCTATGCCCTGTCAGACCAGACTCAGTTGTACGCTTCTTACGCCATTGGAAACCGTGAACCTGTGCGAGATGATTTTATTGACTTTAAAGGAAGCAACCCTCAACATGAGACCTTGAAAAATCTGGAAGTAGGTTATCGCGGAGCTATGAACCGGAATACGTTCCATGCGAACTATTTCCTGATGAATTACACCAATCAACTGGTTTTAACAGGTCAGTTAAATGACGTTGGAGCATTTGTCAGAACGAATGCGGGAAAGAGCTACCGCATGGGCATAGAGTTGCAAGCCCTGATCAGACTTGCCGAAAAGTTTCACTGGAATGCCAACCTTACCCTTAGCCAGAATAAAATAGATGAGTATACTCAGGTCCTTGAAAATTATGGCGCTGATTTTAATGAGTATAGCGTGGAAGAACGAATATTTAAAAATACGGATATTGCCTTTTCACCCAATGTAATAGCCGGATCATCTTTCTCCATTCTTCCGCTGAAAAATACAGAGGTTACCCTCCTTACAAAATTTGTTGGCAAACAATACCTGGACAATACAGCCCATGATGCCCGAAGTATAAATCCTTACCTGGTTAATGATTTGCGGTTAAGCTATGTTTGGAAACCCGCTTTCGTGAAGCAGATCAATTTGAGTTTTCTGATCAATAACATCCTGAGTGAGGAGTACGAATCAAATGGTTTCACTTATGGTTATCTGGCGGGGCCTCTGGAATATAGAGAAAACTTTTATTATCCGCAGGCCGGAAGAAGTTTTATGGGAATGGTGTCGATAAAGTTCTGACAGAGCATTGGCAACCTTTCCGAAAGTTTTAAACTTTCGGAAAGTTGATTTAAATCCCATTACCTTTGGACCTGCCATATTCAGGTGCTTCCATGGGTCAGACGTATCAATTAAAAAGATTTGTAGTTTCATTCGCGCGCCTCACACGGGTGTGGAATCTCTTCATTATCGCTTTCGCCCAGTATTTTACAGCGGCATTTCTAATTGACCTTAAAACAATATTCGACTGGCGGCTTTTTATTCTTTCCTCTTCCACCGTGGCGATTGCAGCGGCAGGATATATCATTAACGATTACTATGATGTGAAAATAGATCTGGTCAACAAACCTGAACGGGTTGTGGTGGGCAAAAGTATTACCCGTCGATATGCTATTTTATTTCACACACTTCTTTCTTTTCTGGGTGTTGCCCTTGGTTTGATCTTAAGCTGGAAGATCGCCGCCGTAAACTTTGCTTCGGCGACGGTACTCTGGTGGTATTCCAATAATTTAAAAAGGCAACCCTTTATTGGAAATTTTGTTGTCGCCCTGTTGACTGGCATCTCCATCTGGCTCGTGGACTCCTTGTATAAAACCGGTCACACGCTGATTCTGATGTATGCAAGTTTTGCATTTTTTATGACCTTGATAAGGGAGATTATCAAAGATATGGAGGACTTAAAAGGGGATAATACGTTTGGATGCCAGACACTTCCCATTGTTTGGGGTATGCGCAAAACAAAACTTTTCATCTATGTGATTCTTTCAATTTTTGGCTTTACGGTATTGTTACTAAATCTTTATTTTGGCAACCTTCCTTTATACTATTTTTTCTTATTCCTATTGGTTCCACTATTGTGGTTTTTATTACGCCTGATCAGTGCCGATACAAAAAATGACTTTGCCTGGCTGAGCAGGTTTTGTAAACTCATATTGCTGTTGGGCATTTTTAGTATGGCTTTTATTTAATTGAATGGTTTTTTTCTGCTTTTTGCACACTGTTAGCAAACGATGGCCATGTCATTGAAAAAAAACAGAATTGCACTGATTGCCTCAGGCAGCGGTACCAACGCCCAGGCAATAATTCAATATTTTAAAGATCATCCCACCATTAAAGTGGTGTTACTGCTGAGCAACAATCCAAATGCTTACGCTTTACAGCGCGCCAGCACACATCAAATCAAGAATTATGTTTTCACCCGTGAAGCATTTACGGAAGGAACCAAAGTGGTTCGGTACTTAACAGAAGAAGCCGTTACCCATATTGTACTGGCCGGATTTCTTTGGCTTATCCCTGATTATCTCATCAATATCTTTCCCAATAAAATAATCAACATTCATCCCGCACTGCTTCCCAAATATGGCGGCAAAGGTATGTACGGATCCCGGGTTCATGAGGCTATAAAAGCAGCACGGGAAACTGAATCAGGAATTACCATTCACCTGGTAAATAATAAATATGATGAAGGGGAAATTTTGTTTCAGGTGAAATGTGCTATCAGCGAAGACGACACCCCGGAAGACATTGCCAGGTGTGTTCAAAAATTAGAACATGAACATTATTCGCGTGTTATTGAGAGATGGATAATCGGGGATCGGTAATCGGTAATCGGGGATCGGTAATCGGTAATCGGTAATCGGTCATCGGTAATCGGTCATCGGTAATCGGTAATCGGTCATCGGTCATCGGTAATCGGTAATCGGTCATCGGTGTGTCGGTAAACAGTAATCGGATCGGTCGGACTCTGACCTCACCAGATGGCATAAGCTCTGACTGGAAAAGTACCGACACCTTTGAATTTGGGTGGCACGGCATTAAAGAAAAAATTATTTTTCGGTAGTTCCCCAAGATTGCACATATGTTCAACGATGAGAATTCCCGCTCCCAGTAAAGTTGAATGGACCGGTCTGTTTCGGCCGCGGGTATCGTCGATATTATGAGAATCAATCCCTACCAGTGCCGCGCCCTCCCCCACTAAAAACTTCGCAGCACCCTCGGTCAGAAAGGGATGATTTTCAAAATAGGTGTCTGTCCTCCAGTGCTGGCTCCAGCGAGTATGTACCAACACCGCTTTACCTCGCAGTTCTTTGCCTTCAAAATATTGACGTGATATGGCAATACCCTCGCGATAGTCAGCTTCAATTACTAAACCCTGAAGATTGGCACATTGCCCTAACGAAATTTCACTGAGATCTTTTCCATCTTCATAACGATGAAAGGGACAATCAAGGTAAGTACCCGTGTTAGCTACCATTTCAATCTTCCCGATTTGAAATTGCGTTCCGGGTTCGTAAAAGTCCTTTGATTTCTCCCTGCTCAGATAATCGCAAATTAATGGCGCCGGCAGTCCTTTGTAAGTGACCATACCATCTTCAATAGTATGACTCAAATCAATGAAGTTTGAGCGTATAGCATTCATACTTTTTTACTCAATGGGATCAGTTGAAAATCCTGAGAATAGGGTATTCTCTTAAAGATGTCGACAATAAATGGATTGGGCAAAGCCAGCTTTCTTTTGACGAGGTCAATCCAGGCACCGTCGATATTGATGATGGCGGATAACGTGTTATCGGCTTTGATAAAATGATGTCTTAGACTCCAGCGTGCAAAATCTTCACGGGCTTTCACAAGTTCAACATTGATGGTGATTTCATCTCCGAAAATAATTTCCCGTTTGAAAATAGCTTCTTCGCGAAAAAGGACGGGGCCGATCATCAACTCCTCCAGCTTATGCATGGTAAGTCCCAGGGAACTCAATGCATTCATACGCATAGAGGCTCCGTAATCATAATAAACTGAGTGGCGCAAATGTTTGTTGGCATCAATGTCTGCCCAACGGATCTGGATGGTTTGGTTAAACATGGCGATATGGAACGAAGTTAGGGGGTCAATAAGCGGTGATCGGTGATCGGTGATCGGTAATCGGTAATCGGTAATCGGTAATCGGTAATCGGTAATCGGTGATCGGTGATCGGTGATCGGTGATCGGTGATCGATAATCGGTAATCGGGTTGGACAGTAACCAGTGACGGGTAACATCTCACGGTGTGTTGACTTCATGAAAAGACCCTTCGTCACCACCATCGGTCCAACTCATGGGGTAGTTCTTATCAATAAATTCCAATGAGTCCGAGGTTAGGTGAAGGGGGTGGAAGGTATCAATCATTACCGCCAGCTCGTGCGTTTCTTTTGCGCCGATACTTTTTTCTACCGTGCCCGGATGTGGGCCATGTGGTATTCCACCCGGATGAAGTGTGAAAGATCCGCGCTCGATTCCGCGACGGCTCATGAAGTTGCCCTCCGCATAATATAGAACTTCATCACTATCAATGTTGCTGTGGTTATAAGGAGCGGGTATGGAAAGCGGGTGGTAATCAAAAAGCCGCGGAACAAATGAACAGATAACAAAATTCCGCCCCTGAAAAGTCTGGTGAACCGGAGGGGGCTGGTGGATTCGTCCTGTAATGGGTTCAAAATCGTTAATGGAAAAAGCATAAGGCCATAGGAAACCATCCCACCCTACTAAATCCAAAGGACTGTGATCATACACATACTGATGGAGAAATCCCTGCTTTTTAATCTTCACTAAAAATTCACCTTTCGATTTCTCGGTGACCAATTCCCGGGGAGCGCGAATATCTCGTTCACAATAGGGCGCGTGTTCGAGAAGCTGTCCCAGTTGATTGCGGTATCGTTTCACAGTTTCAACAGGCGAGGCCGATTCTATGATCAACAACCTGAGCGGACTTTCGTCGAATTCAAGTTTGTATATAACCGTTCTCGGAATGACTATATAATCGCCCTTTTTAATGTCAAGCTTACCGAATGGAGAAATCAAAATACCTTGTCCGTCATGAACAAACAACACTTCATCACCTTCGGCATTTTTATAAAAGTAGTCCATCCGTCGTTGTTTGGGTGAGCAGATGGAGATTGAGCAATCGTTATTCATCAGCAACACTTTCCGGGCAGTGAGATAATCATCGCCGGTGCTGACAACCTTGGACGTATTGAGATGCGTTTGACGAAGGGCATAATCTTCTATTCTTTTGGCAGTATACTTAACAGGATTTTTTATTTCCTTTATCCGCGTAGGGGGATGGATGTGATACAGGATTGAATATATCCCCGAGAACCCCTCTGAACTAACCACCTCTTCCTTATACAAACTTCCATCCGGTTGCCTGAATTGCGTATGGCGCTTGGGTGGAATCTCACCTAACCGATGGTAATACATTCTTCATAATTTAAAATTTGAAATCTAAAATTTGAATCGCCGACGTGAAAAGCCTTAGAGTTTTGTTCTGTTTAATTCCGGAATTCTATCAAACATTTTAATAGCCTTTTTAAACACTTCGTTTGTTTCATTAAAGACAGGGTAATAACCCTCATTACCCCATACCTTGCGGGCTATATGGGCTTTCACGTGAACCTTAAATAATTTTTTCTTAATCCGGACCTCGTTGTGGTCCCCTTTCAGGTTATTGCGCTCACCAGTGGCCACCAGGTCATTCAGCATATCGTCTGTCACATCAAACTTTGTAAAGAAAATGTCAAATCCCTTTTTTTCCAGATCTGCTTTATTTTTCTCTGCATAATTGAAGGTGTATTCCTGAAGCACGGAAGAGGTATACAGTTCATTCAGATAGTGGCTGTTTAAGGTAGTGTCCAGTGGCACAAAATAATCGGGCATAATGCCGCCACCGCCATAAACAGTGCGGCCATTTAGGGTAAGGAATTCCAACGAATCATTCACTTTAATACTATCCGCGTGAAAAAATTCCCCGTGGTTATAACGGCTGAGAATATCCCGTGCGTACTCATCACCATCCTGATAAGGTTTCTGGATAGATCTGCCACTGGGTGTGTAATATCTCGAAATTGTTAAGCGCAGCTCAGACCCATCGCTCAAGTCGAAAGGCGATTGAACCAATCCTTTACCAAAACTGCGACGTCCAACAACCAGGGCCCTGTCGTTATCCTGTAAGGCACCCGCCAGAATTTCCGAGGCTGATGCACTGCCCTCATTCACCAAAACAATAACGTCGCCATTTTCGAAATCACCTTTCGCGGTAGCAAAGGCTTCGGCGTTATATCTCCTCTCCTTCCCTTTTTGTGAAACGATCTTTTTTCCATCCGGTAAAAACTGATCTGCCATTTCTATAGCCATGTTCATATACCCTCCGGGGTTACCCTGAAGATCGAGCACAAGCTTTTTCATTCCTTGTTCCTTTAGCGCGGAGAGCGAGGCATGAAACTCGTCAAATGTTGTGGCTGAGAAACGATTTACTTTAATGTAGCCGATTTCATGATCTACCATGTAGGAAACATCTACCGAATATTGCGGGATCTTATCTCGTACGATGGTATAATCGATTTCCTTTTTACCCCTCATCAAGGTGACCTTAACCTCTGTTCCCCGTGGACCCTTTAGCGATTTCATGACGCCTGCCGTATTGATGCCAACACCCGCTACAATCTTACCATCGACCATGATGATTTTATCACCGGCTTGAATTCCCAGCGCCTCAGATGGACCGCCACTAATGGGCGTAAGGACTACAATGGTGTCATCAAAAATATTGAATTCTACCCCAATGCCATCGAAATTGCCGCGGAGATCTTCATTGGCGGAAATTCGTTCAGAGACAGGAATGTAGGAAGAATGGGGGTCAAGATTGTGAAGTATATCCTGGATGGCATCATCAACCAAAATACTTGTATTGACCGTGTCTACGTATTCTTCATTTATCTGCGTAAGAATTTCCCTCAGTTTTTGGACATCTTTATTCACATCAGAAGTGCTCTTGCCGGTATTTAAAGTTGCACCGACAAAAACCCCCGCCGCGAGGCCCAGGCAAAGAACAATGGGAAGTCGAACCTGATATTTTGAATTTTGAATCATAAACGAAATGTATACAACTATAACGCAATGCTAAAATAATTGGTTGGCACGAAAATCTATAGATTCCAGCATAAAGGCGTCTTCCAACAAAGAATTTTTTCTGTTAACTGGCGCTTTCTGACTATATTTACCTTATTCAATGGATAAGATTGCCCTTAAAAATACGCGTATTCACGAATTGGTTGATCAAAACTATATTCACGCCTATGTGCTGTTCTATTTGGGTATCCGGTTTTATGAATACTCTGAACTGACCCTTTCGCAGGTCTGTGAGAAAAGGGTTCTGAAAGTAGAGCAAATTATCAGGGAACTCGAATCTCCAACTCATTTAAAGGAAGCGGATCTTCCGTTGATCTCCTATCCGATTGATCTCATCATTGAATACCTGAAACATTCTCATTTTCTTTTCATTAAACATAAACTACCCTATATCACGAGGTTGGTAGAAAATTTTAAGGCCCAACATGGTGATTACCTCCTGGTGGAAAGGGATTTAAAATTGGTATTCCCGCTTTTTGTGGCGGAGTTTATAGAGCACATTTACGAGGAAGAAGACACCCTTTTTCATTATATTCTTGCCCTGGAAAAAGCCTCAAAAGGAAAATTTTCCCCTGGCAGACTCTTTTATCTGATGGAAAAAAATTCCGTTCAGAAATTCGCCATGGAACACGAAGCCCATGATGATGAAATGGAAGGAATACGGAAAATCACGAAGGATTATAAACTTTTATCCAAGGCTCCCCTGCATGTGAAAGTGATGTACAACGAGCTGGAAGCGTTTGAGAAAAGCCTCATCACCCATGCGCGGATAGAAAATGAAATCCTGTTTCCAAAAGCGATGGATATTGAAAGCAAAGTAAGAAATCTGTTCTTCGAAAGATCAAAATCGAATTGATTATCCCTCGAATTGCCTTGTCCCCATTATATTTTGCCCTCTTTTTATTTTCCTTGTTTTTAATAATTCCTTTTGAAATACATCATTGACGTGGACTCCTCTGACCAATTTATCGTTCACATAAATGTCAACTGTCGAATTGATACAGCTGAATTTCCGCATCGATTTAACGCTGCCGTTCAATCGTTGAACCAGTTCTAAACATGGGTCGCGTGCTTGCTTTAGACTATGGAAAAAAAAGGACCGGCATTGCGGTGACCGACCCTTTGCGGATCATAGCGACACCTCTTGAAACGGTTCTCACCCACGAACTACTTTCTTTCCTGAAAAATTATGTGTTGCGAGAGCCGGTTGATGAGTTTGTCATCGGCATGCCGAAGACATTGAAGTACGAAGATTCAGAGATTGCGCCACTGGTTAGAAAATTCATTGAGATCCTGAAAACTACCTTTCCTGAAAAACCTATACACGAAGTGGATGAGCGTTTTACCAGCAGTATGGCTCATCGTGCGATGATTGAGGGCGGAATGAAAAAAAAAGACCGCCAGATTAAGGGAAACGTTGACAAAATCAGCGCCACGCTCATTTTACAATCCTTTTTAAATACTAAAAAACGGTAAGGGATTGCGTCAGATAAATAAATTATACCGGTCTGAACAGAGCGGGGAGAAGGCGAGTACTTCACTTTGAAAGTTTAAAAATACGGGAAGTTGATTATTTTTGCGCAATGATTTATCCGATAGTAATGTATGGCGATCCGGTCCTCCGACAGCGGGCCAAAGACATTAAACCAGAGACTGATATCAAACAGTTGGTAGATGATATGTATGAAACCCTGCATGGGGCCAATGGCATCGGACTGGCTGCACCTCAGATTGGTAAAAGCGTGCGGCTGTTTATTGTTGACGGCACTTCTCTCGAAGAGGATCCGGCAATGGATAACTTTAAGAAGGTTTTTGTCAACCCGGTTTTAATTGAAGAGTTGGGAAATCCGTGGGAATTTGAAGAGGGCTGTCTCAGCATTCCCAATATCCGGGAAAAGATATCCCGGAAAGGCCAGTTGAAAATCAGGTATTACGATGAAAACTGGAACTTATTCGAAGAAGAATACGATGGCATGAAGGCGCGCATTATCCAGCATGAATACGATCATATCGAGGGGAAAATGTTTGTCGATTACCTCACACCGCTCAAGAAACGGTTGCTTAAGGGAAAACTTTCGGACATTTCCAAGGGTAAGGTGGATACGGAATACAGGATCACGGCCCCTTTGAGAAAATAACCAAACATCCTGAAGCGATTATCGTTTCAGGATCACATCTTTGCCCGTATGCTAACCATCAAGTCTCGCCTTCCGGATATCGGAACAACCATTTTCGATGTCATGACAAAAATGGCCAACGAAAACGGCGCCATTAATCTGTCGCAGGGTTTTCCTGATTTTGATATTGATCCTAAACTGATCGAGCTTGTGCATGAGAGTATGCTAAAAGGTCAGAATCAATATGCAACGATGCCTGGTTTAGCTGCTTTAAGAGAAGTTCTTGCAAGGATCATCTTTGAATCTTATCAGCATCAGGTAAACTGGCAAACGGATATTACCATTACTTCAGGGGCGACGGAAGGAATCCATGCGTGTATTTCGGCTTTCATTAGTCCCGGTGATGAAGTCATCCTGTTTGATCCCGCTTATGACTCGTATGATCCGTCTATTCGGCTAAATGGCGGAGTACCGGTTCAGATAAATCTTACCTATCCGGATTTCTCCATTAACTGGGATGAGGTTCGCAAAAAGATCACATCCCGGACACGGATGATAATGGTCAATACCCCCCATAATCCAAGTGGTGCAGTGTTGAAAAGAAATGATTTGCTTGAGTTGGAGAAAATAGCCCTCTACCACAATTTAATTGTTTTAAGTGATGAGGTTTACGAGCGCCTTATCTACGACAATCATACTCACCATAGCGTATTAACTTTACCCGGGTTAGCGTCTCAAAGCCTGGCCATTTTTTCATTTGGAAAAACCTTCCACGCCACCGGGTGGAAGACGGGTTATGTTGTAGGGCCAGCGTACCTGAGCAAGGAAGTTCGAAAAACACATCAGTTCATTGTATACAGCGTGAACACTCCCATTCAGTTTGCCCTATCGGAATATCTGAAAGATCGGGAAAACTATATCCATCTGGGAAAATTCTACCAGGAAAAGCGCGATTTTTTCCTCCAGCAAATGAAGGGTTCCTCATTTGAGCCCTTGCAAAGCCGGGGTTCTTATTTTCAGCTGTTTTCATATAAAAACATTTCCAGTAAACCTGACACTGAGATGGCCGAGGAAATGACAAAAAAATATAAAGTCGCTTGTATCCCTGTGTCGGTCTTTTATAAGGATAAGACCGATAACCATTTGCTCAGATTTTGCTTCGGTAAGAAAAATGAAACGCTGGAAAAGGCTACGGCGATCCTAAAAA
>JBDSIM010000244.1:0-15893 GCA_039917935.1 Cyclobacteriaceae bacterium
ACACCCTTGCCTTTAGCTAATGGTTGGCGACTACAGGCCCCCATAGTGGACTTTCACCACCAAGTTATCCGCCATGCACGGCGCACAACAAAAAACCCTTGAAATCAATTAAGATTCCAAGGGTTCCGGAGGTCTCGAGCGGATTCGAACCGCTGTACGAGCTTTTGCAGAGCTCTGCCTAGCCGCTCGGCCACGAGACCCTTTTAGTTCAAGGTGTCAGGTTTGAAATTAAAAATTTGAACCCGGACGCGTAATGACAAAACTAAAAAAAAAGCGTGTCATTACAACCTGTAAAAAAAAGAAAGGTGACCAAATCAACAGTCACCTTTCTGATTATGATTTTCTATTCACCTTTTTTCTCGTCGGCACCACCAGTCATCTTCTCCTTCAGGGCACTGAGTGCTTCAATGTCTCCCAGGGTTGATTTCTCTGACTGTTGATTGATATTCTGAATCGACTTTCCTTTTGGTGCCATCGCTACTTTCTTCTTGGCTGCAGCGACTTCTTCTTCTACTGACCACATCGCCTTGTGAGACAATACAATCCTCCTGTCGTCCTTAGAAAATTCCAAAACCTTAAAGTCCAATGAATCCCCTACATCCATTTTACCATTATCTTCTCTCTGAAGATTCTTGGATGCTACAAAGCCTTCAATACCATAAGGTAATTCCAGCATCGCTCCTTTATCATTCTTGTTGATGATCGTGGCTTTATGAACGGATCCAATGGTAAATACATTTTCAAATGTATCCCATGGATTTTCTTCCATATGCTTATGGCTGAGAGCCAGTCTGCGGTTAGCTGCATCCAGTTCCAACACCTGCACTTCCATGGTGTCTCCAACTTTTACAAACTCCGAAGGATGTTTGATTTTCTTGGTCCAGCTCAGGTCTGATACGTGTACCAGGCCATCGATACCTTCTTCCAGCTCGATGAAGAGACCGAAGTTGGTAAGGTTGCGCACAATACCTTTGTGCTTTGTTCCAACAGCGTACTTGCTGAGAACGTCCTGTCTTGTCCAGGGATCTTCGGAAAGTTGTTTGATGCCGAGTGACATCTTGCGCTCATCGCGATCGAGTGTCAGTACAACGGCGTGCACCTCATCCCCTACTTTCAGGAAGTCCTGAGGATTGCGCAAATGTTGTGACCAGCTCATTTCACTTACGTGGATCAGTCCTTCAACGCCAGATTGCAATTCGAGGAATGCCCCGTAATCCGCAACGTTAACGATCCGGCCTTTTACCTTCGAACCAATCTGAATTTCAACAGCAAGAGAATCCCACGGATGTGGCGTAAGTTGCTTCATACCCAAAGAGATACGCTTCTTGTCACCATCGAAGTCAAGCACAACCACTTTTACAGTCTGGTCAAGCTTCAACACTTCTTCCGGGTGATTGATACGTCCCCATGAAATATCGGTGATGTGGAGCAGTCCATCAACACCACCCAGGTCAATGAATACACCGAAGTTGGTCATGTTCTTGATAACACCTTCCAACACCTGTCCTTTCTCAAGGTTAGTAAGGATGGCAGCTTTCTGTTGCTCGAGATCTTTCTCGATCAGTACTTTATGTGAAACAACAACGTTGTCGTTGGTGTAATTGATCTTGACAACTTTTACTTCAATGGATTTATTAACATAAATATCAAAATCACGGATAGGCTTCACGTCGATTTGAGAACCTGGCAAGAAAGCTTCGATGCCAAATACATCTACGATCAGACCACCTTTGGTTCTGCGTTTTACAAATCCTTCAATGATCTCGTCTTTATCAAGGGCCTTCTGTACATATTCCCAGCCTTTAACAAGTTTCGCTTTTCTGCGGCTCAGAACAAGCTGACCCATGGCGTCTTCACGCTCTTCAATAAACAGGTCAACAATATCTCCTATTTTCAGGTGCGACATATCTTTGAATTCAGCCAATGGCACAAGACCATCTGACTTAAATCCAATATTTAAAATCACATCGCGGTCGTTTATGCCTACCACAATTCCTTCCACTACAGTACCGGAATCAACCGTAGTAACTGTACCGGCGTACATGTTTTGCATTTCACTTCGCTTGTCTTTTGAGTACCCCTCACCGAAACCTTTGCTCTCAAAAGCTTCCCAATCAAATTCACCAGGAATCTGCTTGGCATAAAGGGACTTCCTTAATTCGGTAACCGGAATAGCTTCAGTGGTTATTTCCTCATCCTCACGCTTGCGTCTTTTTGCTGCTTCGATCGGATCTTCATCATCTCCGTCTGCCGGATTAATGCCTTTGGATTTGCCTGGAGGTGTAGAACTTGCTGAACCGGTGGCTCTTCTGGGTCTGGGTTCAGACCCTTTTTGTGCTTTTGCCATAGTATATTTCTTGCCCTTGTTACATGCAGGAGGCGGGCCCCTACTGCAAATATGTTAATGATGCTTTTTTGGTATAAAACCGGAAAAAGCCCTGCTTACTCAAGCGGGGCTGCAAAGGTAATAAAATTAAATAAATTCAATAGTCACCGAAGCAGTAACCAGTGGTTTAAAGGCAGTTTGCAAAAAAATTTTATCTGGCGGCCTGGCGAGGCGCCACCGGGCTATTCGTTCCAAGTCCGGCCAACGCGCATGGCGGCGCGCTTCGGGCTTTCCACTGCTATCCCTGGCCGGGCGGTCCCACTTTGCAAGGTGCCGTACGCCCGGGAAACTCGTCGTCGTTACGGAATATCCTCAGGCCTGAGGGTACCGACAGCATAATCCAACATGATTTTCTGGAAAATGAACCGGTATTTGGCCTGCGCCATATCCGTTTGAGCCTGAATAAAAGTGCGATTCGCATTTGCGAAATCCACAAAACTGGTAATACCCAAAATAAACCGCTCCTGCTCTAAATTAAAAGCCATTTCAGACGCTTCCAAACCCGTTAACCCGGACGAATATGCTTTTTTCACGCTCCTGAAATTTTCATAAGCCCTTAAGACATCACCTTTTACAATTACCTCGCTGTTTCTAGTTTGTAGCTTATTGTTTTCATGCAATACCTTGGACTGAATATAAAAAGCCCTGTTCTGGAAACCGGTAAAAATGGGTATGTTGAAGGCAAGACCGATTGAATTGGACCTGTTAAAATTGGTGAACTGATCTCTGAAACTCCGGTATTCTGAGTCGCGGGGTGCTCCTTTGACCTGATTGTATGCCGAGCCATTATTATAAAAAGCGGTCAGGCTTGGAGCGTAGTTTCCTTTCCTCGCCGACATACCAAACTTTGAAGCCCTCTCGGTGTAACGTGCTTGCCTGAGATCACTTCTGCGTTCATGGGCAACCTCCAGTAATTGGTCCAACTCAAGATTATCAAGCGCAAGCGTATTCACATCCCAGTCGGGTTCCTGAATTTGTGTCTTCACTGTAGGATCGACCAGTAAAGATTGCAACAGCGTAGTCCTGTCGTTGATGAGCGTGTATTCTGCCTGAGCAACCCTTAGTTCCGCATTGCTCACCTGAGCTTGCTGATTATATTCATCAACAGGCGAGCGGCTTCCCACTTCTACCTGCACTTTTACTTGTTCATATTGGGTTCCCTGAAGTTCCAGATTTTCCTGCGCTATTTTTAATAATTCCTGATCCAGAAGTACCTGAAGAAACTGGATCGATACGGTATTGATAACATCCTGCGTTGATCGGTTAACCTCTTCCAGCTGAGCATCCAACTGACTGGATGCCTGACGTGCGGAATTGAGTGCTCCTAATCCATTAAAAATGGGTTGTTCTACATTAAGCCCTACCTGGGCACCATATACGGTTGTATTAACTACTTTAAGTTCCTGTTGAATAAACCGGTTACCATTACTTTGATAGGCGTTACCATTGATGGAAACCTGCGGACCCATCTGCCCGACTCTAAAAGTCTTATTCACTTTACTCTGCAATAAATTATTGCGTTCAGTATTGAGCAGTACATTATTTTTCAAAGCAATTTGAACGGCTTCCTTGAAGGTCAAAATTGAATCGCCATCCTGTGCGAAAGCCGCAAATGCAGACAAAGACAAGCTAAAGAAAACAACTAAGCGTTTCATCATAATTTTTAAACTCGTTCCAATACCAAATTATCTTCAACAACGGCGCCATCAGCAACGCGTACGATACGCTTTCCATATCGGGCGTTTTCCTCTGAATGGGTTACCTGAATAATCGTAATCCCTTCATCATTCAGTTTCTGGAAAATTTCCATTATCTGTTTCCCCTGATCGGAATGCAGGTTACCGGTAGGCTCATCCGCCAGCAATAATTTTGGTTGACCCACAATGGCGCGTGCAATACCCACGAGTTGCTGTTGTCCGCCACTTAATTGTTCAGGAAAGAGATCCTTTTTTGCCACCATGTGGAAGCGGTCAAGAAGTTCGGCCACCATACTCTTGCGCTGACTTCCTCCTACCCCTTTGTGTAAAAGGGGCGTTTCAATATTTTCGTACACTGTGAGTTCGTCGATGAGGTGGTAAGCCTGAAAAATGAAACCGATATAATTCTTATGCATTTCCGATTTTTGCTTTTCCTTCATCCGGTGCACCGGTTCATCAAAAAAGAAATATTCACCTGCAGAGGGTTCATCCAGCATACCAATGATGTTCATTAAGCTCGATTTTCCCGCACCGCTCGGGCCCATGATGGTTAAAAATTCTCCTTGTTTAACATCCATGTTTACTCCCTTTAGAATAAAAGTGCGTTGGAATCTCGAATCGATATACTTGTCAACATCGCGTAATTTGATCATTGTAAAGTAGTTAAAAGTTGAAATTTCACCCTGAATAAGCGTCTAACCTGACCCAAAGCCAATAATGGTGCCAATGGGAATTCCTGCATAAGCCGGCAATTAAAGCCATCCGGCTGCCCCTTTATACGTTCGCTTATGAAAATAGGTGTCCGGAAACGGATAGTACCAGTGAGTGGTGAGTGGTCAGCGGTCAGTGGTGAGTTAACGCGTGCGTCCCCGAAGGTTTCTCTTTCCTGCTCTCCGCCTCTCCTCACAACTCACAACTCACAACTCACTAAAAAATGATCGGATACAAAATCACATCCACCCGCCGGTTTAACTGCATACCTTTATAAGTATCATTCCGGTAGACGGCGTTCTCGAGTCCCCAATCCTTAATGGAGATTTTATGTTCCGGGATCGGCTTTTTTAACAGCAATTCCTGAACAGCCGTACTTCTCATTTGTGATAGCCACTCATTATATTCTTTACCGCCGATCGGATCAGTATGGCTGATCAGGTGGATCTCGTATTTATCGAGCATATTGGGAATGGAGTCAAGCCAAAAATATAATCCCGTTGCCTGGTCTTCCGATATGTTATAACTCCCGCCGCCAAAAAAATACTCTTACGGATTTCATCGACCTTTTGTTGGGCCACGGCTATCGTGCTCAACCACACCAGTATCAAAGGAAATATTACCCTCATAGGATAAATTTAACAATTTCATGTGTAAAGTTTTTACGCATGAAATTAAATTTTCAATGATAGTTAAACGCATAGACTAAGCTTATGGTTATGCGTTTCAGTAATACCATCACAATGGCTGCCCCAACTTCCTCCCTCTCCCCGCAGGGTCCACGAGACGTGAGACCCTGCGGCAGGAGACTCCGCGGGGACTTTAAATTTGAAGTAATTCGAAATCTTAATTTTGAATTTGTTTAAAGTTTGAAGTTCAAAGTACCTTTAAAGTTCAAGCACGATTTACAACTTCAATCGAAATCACGGAACCCTGTAGGGGTGAAACATTTTGTAGCCCCCGGTTTCAACCAGGTTTCAACCGGGGGTCCAGGGTAGACTGAAAATGTGTGCCATAGGAACCCTCGATCAGGGCTTCACATTGTTTGGCACACGATCACTGAACCTTGATCTGGAGTAAACTTTACGTACAGACTTTAATAAATTTTACTGTTTGCCACCTCCAGCTTCCTGGGATATTTTTAGCAAGGCATTCAGATCATTCAGCGTATTTGCTTCCCGTGCCGCCTTGTCTTTTCGCCAACGCGCTATTCTTGGAAAGCGCAAAGCTATTCCTGATTTGTGTCGTATTGATCGGTTGATTCCTTCAAAAGCAATTTCAAAAACGAGTTCCGGCTTCACACTTCTCACCGGACCAAACCTTTCCAGGGTATTCAGCTTTACCCAGCGGTCAACTTCCCGGATCTCCTCATCCGTAAGACCACTGTAGGCTTTGGTAAACGGAACGAGTTGTTCTCCATCCCACACCGCAAAAGTATAATCTGTGTACAGGTTGGCTCTGCGGCCATGACCGCGCATGGCATAGATCATGACGGCATCTACTGTAAAGGGATCAATTTTCCACTTCCACCAATCTCCCCTTCGCCTGCCATTGCGATAAATGGAATCTTTCCGCTTGAGCATAATGCCCTCGCTCAGAAAATCCCTGGACTTTAGCCGCTCCATTGCAAGTTGCTCCCATGTTGTAAAATCTACTTTGGGAGATAATCTTAGCACGCTATTCTTTATAGAACAAAGTTCCTCAAGTTTCTTTCGCCGATCGCTAAACGGCCAGCCGCGGACATCGTTCCCCTGAAATTCCAGAACATCATAGGCAACAAAAGAAACGGGAACATCCTTTAGTAATTTAGCAGATAATGTTTTTCTCCCAATGCGTGTCTGAAGGTGGTTGAAAGTAAGGGGAAGATCATTTTTGAACGGAAGAATTTCGCCATCGATCACGGTGCCTTCAGGCAATAAACTCAGCATTACCTGGTATTCGGGATATTTATCGGTAACGAGTTCTTCCCCTCTTGACCAGACAAACAATTGTCCATTCCGCACAATGATCTGACCGCGTATGCCATCCCATTTCCGCTCGGCAATCCAATCAATGGGATCGCCGAGGCCTTCAACCCCTGAATCCAACGCATAGGCTAGGTAAAATGGATAAGGTTTAGAGAAATCAGTTTCATCTGTTGAATACAATAATTCATTGAAGACGTTGATGTCGGGAGACCAGTTTCCCATCAGGCGGTGGGCAATGATGTTCTCTTTAACGTCCGCATATTTTGCCAGCGCTTTCACCATGAGTTGCTGTGATACGCCGATACGGAAACCACCCGTGATCAGTTTATTAAAAACAAAACGTTCAGACTCTGATAACCGTTGCCACGCCCAGAGGATCTGAGCTTTTTTGTCCGGCACATCTTTATTTTGCAGTTCCTGAATAAAATCCATCCAGTAAGTGAGTGTAAAATCCGATGGTTCATATTCCGATGGCAGCAAAAGTGTTATGGTTTCTGACAAGTCGCCTACCACATGATATGATTCCTCGAATAACCATACTGGTAACTTTGATAATTCATTTGCCCATTGAGCAAGGTAAGAAGCGTTGACCGTTCGCTTTGGGCGGCGGTGAGAAAGCAGGGCCACAGCCCAAAGTTTATCCTGATCGGTGGCTTTTTGGAAATACTCGATCAGCGCTTTGATCTTGCCAAGGGTCTTGGTGGTTTGGTCAAGTTCGGTGAAAAGCCTGGTAAAGTACTTCATGGTATTAAAGAAATCCAATTACACAGAGAGCTCAAAGGAGCGCAAAGGTTCACAGAGAAAAATACATTTTTTAAAACTACTACTGCTCATATCAACTCTCTGCTTTTATAAAAAGCATTCCATTGCATAGAAAACAAAATAAAATCATCACAACAAAACATTCTTTGTGTAACTCTGTGCCTTCTTTGTGATCTCCGTGTTATTGGATTTCATTCTCCTCAGCAACACTCGACGTCTCGGCCATCTCACCCAACTCCCCTTCGTATTTCGTCTTTACCTCATGCGCTTCAATTCCCTGTGTGTTGAGCCAGTGAGCGAAAATTTCAGAATATCCGTGGGTGACATAAACTTTTTCGGCGCCGGTTTCGCGGATGGCGATGTTGAGATCATTCCAATCTGCGTGATCAGAAAGAACAAATCCCCGATCGGCACCTCGCCTTCTTCGGGTTCCACGAAGTTTCATCCATCCGGAAGCAACGCCTAAAGAATAGGGCAGAAATCTTCGCACCCACGGAGAGCCTACTGCTGACGGCGGACAAATAATCAATGCTCCCTTCAGATCTTCCTTGAAAATTTTATCGCTTACACGGGGTGCCGCAGGAAGATCCAAACCCTGTGATCGCATTACCTCATTGATGGAATCAACTGCCCCGTGCGTAAATATCTTTCCGATCGAATGATTCACATTCTTTAAAATGCGTTGACTTTTTCCTAAGGTATACCCCGTAATAACGGAAGCCTTTCCCTCCGACTTGTTTTTTGCCCACCATTGATTGATGTCATCAAAGACCTCCTGTTGACTTTTCCATTTATAAATCGGCAAACCAAAAGTCGATTCAGTAATAAATGCCTGGCATGGTATAGGTTCAAACGGTGTGGAAATACCATCCTCCTGGAGTTTATAATCACCGGAAAAAACCCACACTTCACACTTGTACTCCACCCGGATCTGAGCCGAGCCGGGAATATGACCTGCAGGATGAAAGGAAAAATTCACTCCATTGATTAGCAAAACCTCCCCGTAAGGTAAAGTCTGAATATTGTTGGAAAGATAAAGCCGGTGTTTGATGACCGGCATGGCGCCCGTTGTACAGAGATAATGTTGGTGTCCCGGGTAAGCATGATCTGAATGGCCATGGCTGATAATGGCTTTTTCCACGGGCTTCCAGGGATCAAGGTAAACCCCCGCCTGGTCACAATAAATTCCCTTGTCTGTAAACTGAAGTAAATCTCCCATGGCAATCCTGGTGGTTGTAAACTGATGTAAATCATACAATATTTATTCCTCCACACTGCAAACCAGGCGAATAATCCAGAAATCAAAACCAGCCACTGCACGAAACATCAACCCATCACCTTCGACCATCCAACCTCGTATGGGAATAAACTAATTGCGGGCGATGCTTGCGCAGAAACCAGAATTATTCGCAGTGGAAAGAGTCGGTAAAATATTAATTAACAAAAGTGAGAAAAAAGCAATTATTGATGCTTCACTTTGATTGCCTCAGGTATGTTGCAACCATTTTTACTGATAGAGTAGGCCAGATGAAAAAATTTCCAGCCGTCGGATCCCTTGTAGGCATGAAACGCATCCGCACCACAATGGCTAAAATTTTTCTTGCCCCTGTAGAAGGCGTAATCACACCACACCTGGACAAAGTCACCATCCTTCTGGATTTTAATATCCCATATCTCTTCGTACCAGATTTCATCGTGCGGGGTACCAACAGCGTTCAGAAAATCCTTCAGGGCGTTGGGATTTTGACGGACAACTGATTCACCGTTTTCAGGCAAGACTTTGGAAACCGTTACCATGGTTGCGCTTTTTGTGAAAGTACTGCTTACCATGGCGCTATCACCAAGTTCCATTCCACGGAAAAGTTTTGCAAGTAACTTTGTAATTCCTTCTTCATCTGTGGATGACTGGCCTAATACAGGCGCACAAAATCCTAAAAGGATCATCCATAAAATCACGGTAAATCTTATCATAACTTTTTTTTGGAAATAGCCCTATTGACCTGGGGTCAAAGTCTGAAATGGAGGATTCAGTAATTTTTACTAAATAATCAGAAATATCCTTAATTTTAGATATCCCACTAGAATAAATATATGATCAAAAAGTTGTTTTCCAGCCTGATTTTCACTATATTAATATATACTCCTCTTTTCTCTCAGAAATCAGATAGCCTGGAAACCCTTCTGAACACAGCCCAGGGTGATCAGAAAGTCAAAAACCTCAACGAACTTTTTCGCGCCCATCTATTATCCGATCCGGTTAAGGCACTTACCTATACTCGTGAGGCCCTTGCCCTGGCAACGGAAATTGACGACAAACGCGGAATGGCCGCATCCTTTAACAATTTAGGCGTGGCCTACCGTAACCAGGGTGCGCTTGACAAGGCACTGGAGTATTATATAACCTCCATGAAAATCTATGACTCTCTCAAAAATGATGAGGGCGTGGCTACCACTAAAAATAACATTGCCAATATCTATTCGATCAAGCAGGATTACGGTCAGGCTATGCGCTACCTGGAAGAGTCATACGCGCTTTTCAAAATGCTCGGCGACCCTTTCAGGATCATCGGATCCATGAATAATTTAGGTAACCTTTATAATGATATTAATCTGAATGATAAGGCCCTCCAATACTATACGGAAGCTTATAACCTCAGTGAAAAAAACGGCTCAAAATTCGGAGACCCCATGAACAACATGGGGAATATTTACTTTAACCAGGGCAACTATCAGGTGGCCATTGAACACTACCAGAAAGCGCTGGATATTGAAAGAGAAAACAACAACAAGCTCGGAATTCTGAATACGGTTACTAATATGGGGATCACTTATACGAAAGCCAGGCAAACCAGGCTAGCAGAAAAATATTTATCAGAAGCTTTAACCTTGAGCGAAGAACTACAGGCCTTCACTTCTTTGCCGACGGTATATAAAGCGGTAGCTGACAACTATGCCAGCCAGAAAAAATGGAAAGAAGCCTTCGAAATGCAGTTGAAGTTCGAAGATATGCGGGAAAAAATTTATGGTGAAGAAAGCAGCAGAAACATCGCGCAAATGGAGATGGTTGTTGACTTTCAAGAGAAGGAACGCGAATTAGAAATTTTAAAAAAGGAAGACGAAATTAAAACCCTGGAGTTACACAATACGCGGCTTTTCATTATCATGGTAATCCTGGCAGTGATCACCGTGATTGCCGGCATCAATCTCTTCTATATGGATAGGAAACGAAAGTTGATAACGTCCCTGAACCAATAATCAGCACGAATCAATTCAAATATGTCAAATCCTTAAAGAAACTACAAAATAAAAATTTAATCCCCCTATTTTTTAATCCTGGTTCTGTATAGGCCCTTCGAAATCTCCCTTTACCTGCTTCACGCCATCCTTAAATTCACGGACGCCTTTTCCAAGTCCCTTCATGAATTCAGGAATTTTCTTCGCTCCAAAGAAAATAAGAATAACCAAACCAATCATCAGAATTTCCTGCATTCCGATACCTCCTAAAAACAGCAATATTGTATTCATAATTTTGATTTTAAATTTTTACCTGATTTTGACTAATTATTACAACGATCACCTTAGATCGCTAACACTACACTTCACATTTATTTTCTTGCTGACCCTTCGAACGCATCCTTTAATTCTTGCGCTGCGAATGCCTGCGCTTCTTTGGCTTCAGGCACAATGGCAGCCATCCCAAAAAACTCATGGGTTACCCCATCATACTTTTTGAAATTAACTTCTACGTCAGCTCCTTTTAATTTATCTCTGAGCAACTCCCCTTCACTCAATAAAGGATCAATACCTGCATTGATAATGGTCGTAGGCGGTAGCCCCTTGAGATTTGCCTTCACCAATGCAATCCGCGGATCGCTGCTCATGCTTTTACCACTCAAATAGTTATCAAAGAACCATGCCATCATGGCTTTGCTCAAAGGTTTTGCATTAGCAAATTTCTTGTATGAGTCTGATTCCATATTATTATCGGCAATCGGATAAACCAATACCTGGTGAACCGGTAGTTGAATTCCTTTATCACGAGCCATTATACTTACGTTAGCAGCGAGATTTCCACCAGCACTTTCGCCCACTACTGCTATACGGTTAGCATCTCCATTTAACGATTCAGCATTTTTAGTTACCCATTCATACGCCGCAAACGAATCGTTGTGTGCGGTGGGAAATTTGTGTTCCGGCCCTTGTCTGTAATGCACGGACACAACCACAGCCCCTGCTTGTTCAGATAATCCCTGAGCTGAAGCGTGATACGTATCCAAGTTCGCAATGACCCAGCCACCACCATGATAATAAACGATCACGGGAAACGGACCTACACCTGTAGGGGTATAAATTCTCGCATGTATCTTTCCACCTTTTACGGTAATATCCTTTCCCGTCGTATCGACTTGAGTGGGCGGCATGGGAATACTATTTTCTTTCATTACAGCCATCACCGCATCCGTTGGAGTGGGATTTTTACGCGCTGCTTCAGCTGTTGACGTTTCTATTGGCGGAGCATTGAAGCTTACCAGTTTTTCAATAACGACCTGCATATTATCCTTAATATCAGATGCCCATTCAGGTTTTTCACCTTTAGGATCCAGGTCTTTCATTTTTTTATCCGGCACAGTATCCCGGGGTAAGGAAACTGTTTTAGCGGAATTGGAATTCATACCATCCTGTTTGCTTTGGCAACCCTGCATAAAAAGGAATGCACCGAGCGATACCAAAAGACTTTGAAACACCACATTAAACTTTATCATAATTTTATTTAATATTTTTCTGGTAATAATAATAACCCCGCGATCTGCGGGGTTATTATTTACAACCAATTATAAGCTATGAACCTAAGTTCCTTTCACAACAAATGGTTTCACTATTGCAAAAACCTGCGCTCCTGTCAAAGGTTCGTCAAAAGATTCAGTTTTAGCATCCATTGAAATATCGGACAGAGAACCAATACTGTTCAAATTCAACATTGCATGAGTAGTATTATCTTCGCCGTTGTAGCTTGCCTGAGGCGCGCCATCCGATTCAGCATTGGTTATCCATCCCTTGATCATCATGTTAGATTGCATTCCGCGAAGCCTTCTAACCTGAGAGGCATGTCTTGCTTCCACGCTGTGTATCTGAAGCGCGGCGGTGAGCACATCATCGGCTGCCTGAATATTTCCAGCCTGGCCTTTGTATGCACGCACTCCCGTATCTTCAAAAGCTTGTGAAAGCGTTAAGAATACAGCATAGTCACTGAATCCTGTGGGAAACGCTCCTCCAGCTGTAAAATCAAAAACAGGCACTTCACCTTGTGCAGAGCCCAGGGCTGAGCGGAGAAATTCCACGTGCGCTGCTTCATGCTTGTAAATGGTCTCAAAGATGGCCCGGTGAGCAGATGGGATAAGTCCTGAAGCATCAAGACCCATTCTGTAAAAATCTCTCTCGAGATATTCCAGCAGCAAAGCAAAGTTTAGTGTTTGAACAACGGCACTGCCCTGCGCTTTCGCAATTTTGGGCATCATAGTCAAGCCAACAGGCAACGCAGCCAATAGGGCTTTAAAGGAAAATTCGCCGGCCTTCTTGATAAAACCTCTTCTCGCTCCCTCGTATTTGACTTCGTCCTGGTCTACTTTGTCCAGGTCAATCATTTTAAAAAGTTGATTTAAATTCATGTTGATAATAATTAAGAGGTGGGAAGTTCGGAACCATCAATTGTTTCTTTTACGAAAGGTTGTGCTGCAGCCAAAACATCGGCTGGCATCAGCGCCTGATCGAATCCATTTTCATCGATCACATCATCTCCGGCAAAATCCATTGACCATGGATTGATCAGATCACGGATAGCAGCGGCATGCCGCGCTTCAACGGAAACAATCTTTCCAGCAACCAGCAGATAATTGACATCTACCAATAATTTTCCAGCGCCATTATACGCCCCTACACCAAGGTCTTCAAATGTCTTTGCCGTAGCCAAAACACTGTCCCTGCTAGAAAAATCAATCGCGCTAAAATCAGGAGTGAGACCAGGAATAGCATTATCACCCAAAGCGGTTTTGAAAAACTCGCGGTGAGTAATCTCGTGTTTTTCCAGATCTTTTAAGATCATTTGCTCTTCCTCAGAAAACATTGAACTGAAAGAAGCCTCAGCCACCACAGTTGTATAGAATGCAGCTTCAAGCTGCTCAAGGGCATACGCGTAATTTAGAATTCCGGTATCACCGCTTCCGAGATAAACTGTATCGTGATCGCTCGTTCTGGCGTTGGCATTGTTACCTTTGCCATTGTTAGAGGCATTAGCAGGCGCTTGTGTTACATCCTCACACGCGCCGAATACGAAGGCTGATGCAGCCAGGCCGGCGGTTGAGTACTTTAGAAATACCCTCCTTTTAAGCGGGCCTTCAGGTGTTTTGGATTTATCCATTACGCCATCATTTTTAGAAATTTTATTCATGCATTACTTTGTTAAAAATTGTTTAAGAAATTTATTTTAAACACTATCGCCTTTTTTCAGGCGCTTCACATATCCGCTCGTTGATTTAAAATATTGTTCCACACCAAAAATTATACTCGGTTAAATATTTTATATATTGTTGACCAACCGTTGGGAATTTGAGTTGGCATGGTTATTAGTCGGATTTTTTTAAGTATCGTTTAACCCTTATAGCACAATTTTCCTGATGACATAGTCGCTTACATAAACAATAAATTTTTTTAATTAAAAATTACTATTCATCGCATCATTAGATAAATTACTCATTCCCACATCTTTTATCCAGATATTCCCCACACACGTTAACACAATCGTAGAAAACCTATAACACATACGGAAATTAAGTACATGATGCAGACGGTATGAATTTTATGCGTTAACAATCAGGAGTAGTAAGAATCAACTGATGCGAAGCGTTAACCTGTTTACAGTTCTATTTTGTGTTTTAAATTATCCTGTTTTTGCTCAGGTTGACACAACCTTAATTTATAAACCGAATACTGAGTTTGGTACCATCGACATTCGCCTTTCAAAACGAGCGGGTCACAGCTACTATCTGCAGGAAAACAATACTTTCAGCTTCAGAAAAAATAATGAGGTGCCGACAAACACGTATCTTAAAATGACTGCGTGGGACTCAAGTCCTTATACCCAGGGAAACATGAGGGAAAAAGCTGATAAGCAGGACCTTTTTGTCATGAATTACCGACTGTTAAAACCTCAAAGCTATGCATCAACCCTATCTCAGGGTTATCCGCTGGTAGTCGTATTGCACGGCAAACTCGAGCGTGGCAACTGTGCCGATACCGTTTGTTATCACGCCAATAAAGAATTTTCTCCAAATACGAATAATCCTCCTGCACCTTCAGCGCCTGACCATATGTTGTTTAACAATGATTATAATCTTGTCCATGCAGGTTTAGATTATTTGGAAGCGCATAATATAAATGGAACAAGACTGCCGGATGATCCAGCATTACCCTCAGGTGCTTACCCGGGATTTGTTCTTTTCCCTCAAAACACGAATGGCTGGGATGCCCCGGCATCTCAGGATGTGATCAAACTGATCAGGCTTCTGATAAAAAGATACAACATTGACCCAAACCGGATTTATATTAATGGCATATCCCACGGTGGCCATGGTGCATATGAAGTTTTAAAGAGAGCGCCATGGATGTTTGCAGCAGCTGTCATGTTCTCGGCGGCTGATGATGCGTCACTAGTAAGTCAGAAGATGGCGGGGAAAATTTCCGGCATTCCCTTATGGATTTTTCAGGGTGCACTGGATGCTAATCCGACTCAAAACAAAACAGAAAATTATATTCGGGCTTTCCGTAAAGCCGGGGCCAACGTGAGGTATACCCTGTATCCACACCTGGGCCATGGCACCTGGAATGAAGCATTGGATGAGCCAGACTTCTTTAGCTGGATGCTCGGCCAAAACAGGAGTTCAATTCACGTTGACGGAGGAAATGCCTCCATCTGCCCAACTTCCGATCAGGGCCGGCTACTCATACTTCCCGAAGGATTTAAATCATATGAGTGGGAGTTAAATGGAATGGCAATCCCAAATGCTGGTACAAACAAATATCTGGCAACACAACCCGGAATTTACAGGGGAAGATTCTTAATGTTTGAATACGGTTCTGAAGGGCGTTGGAGCAATTGGTCCGGAAACCTGAATGTCACTGTGCAAACGGCTGCCTCGGCACAGACCGAACAGATCGGCACGTTGTTACTGCGCGATCTAAATGGCAATCCTGACGCCCGCCTGCAGGCAGTTGGTGATTATCCATACTACTATTGGTACAAGGATGGAAAATCGTTAAAAACTCAAGGTATTCCTGATACGCTAAAAAGTGTCACGCTACGGTCCCAACTGGGGA
>JBDSIM010000245.1:0-32640 GCA_039917935.1 Cyclobacteriaceae bacterium
GAGCATTCTGTGTAGTGTCGGCATTGTCTGGGTTACGCGAGGTGATTATTGATGCCCAAAAAATATTGTTGGATGCTGCAATAGCGGCTGGTGTTTCCCGGTTTATACCGTCGGATTATTCCATAGATTTTACAAAGTTTCCCATCGGTCAAAATCGTAACCTGGACTGGCGACGCGAGTTTCATGTGTACCTTGATCAATCTAAGATTTCAGCGACAACGATTTTCAATGGCGCTTTTGCTGATATGCTCACTGGCCCTATGCCGCTCATTCTTTTTAAAATAAAACGGATTCTGTATTGGGGGAATGCTGACCAGCAAATGGATTTTACTACAATAGACAGCACGGCCGAATTTACAGCGAGCGCTGCGCTTGATCCGTCAACCCCTCGATTTCTAAGAATTGCCGGCGATGAACTTAGTGCAAGGGAAATAAAAAGTGTCGTGACTGAGGTGACTGGAAAGAAGTTCCGGTTGTTCCGACCAGGAGGTCTCGGGATGCTGAAAACACTTATAAAAGTTGCCCGAAAGGTCGGCCCCGGAACAGAGGAAGTGTACCCGGCATGGCAAGGTATGCAGTATATGCATAATATGTTAGAAGGACGGGCAAAGATAGAGCCACTCGACAACAATCGCTACCCGGAGATGCGCTGGACGACTGTCAGGGATGTGCTTACAGCCAACCAAAATAGCACTGGGGATAAATGATAAAGTATGCGGATACCGGATGTGCTGCCTTAAGAGTACCTTTCGGTAGGATATCAAAAAATCATGATCAGCAAAATTAACAATCAAGCGATTGGAATAGGAGAAGCCGTAAAAGGTGAAGATTTACGGGAAGGTATTTTCAACCTTATCAGATCAGAACATGTTGGCTTTGACAAAGAGGATTATATTTCAATTGATCAGCTCAATCAGTATCGAAGACTTTATCTGACCTCACTGATCACCCAGGAAACCGGAGAGCTGGCCATTATTGACAGAGATGTGCTTGACGCGATCAAGAACAATTCCATCCTTTCTGAAAACATTCAGGATGAAATTGAAGGGCAACTTACCCTGGGCCAAAGGCTGGCGGATAAAATAGCCGTATTTGGGGGAAGCTGGACTTTTATCATCACTTTTTTTTCATTCATATTAATCTGGATAATGGTCAATATCTGGTTTCTGGCGACAAAACCCTTTGACCCGTTTCCCTTCATACTATTAAACCTGATCTTATCGTGTCTGGCCGCCATACAGGCGCCCATCATCATGATGAGCCAGAACAGACAGGAACAAAAAGATAGAAAGCGCAGTGAGCACGATTATAAAATAAATCTCAAAGCAGAATTGGAAATAAAACTGATTTCTGAAAAAATCGACCATTTACTGGTTCATCAGAATAAAAAACTTTTAGAGATACAGGAAGTGCAGACGGACTATTTAGAGGATCTGATGAAAGAATTAAAAAGGAAATAATCAGAACTTGCTGCCAGAAGTTTTTTGATGGGACTATGCAAACTTTAGTCCAACTTTCAAATTAAAATCTGATGGATCCACTTGGCATTCGAAGAGATTCAATGCCCGGCAGCACCTTAAGATGAAAACAGGATGAACCGGAAAGTCACTTTTTTTCCTCCATAAGAAATCTCAAGCTTTCACTCATCATCCCCGTGTGTCCGCTTTCAATAATTTCCAATCGGTAATCGCGAACAAATCTTAATAGTCCCTGCATATTTTCTGGCTTGATCACCTTATCATACTTCCCTACGATAAGTGTCAATTTCATATTATTCTGATTGATAAGGGTACCGATCTTTTTCAGATCAAAAGTGAGATGCCTGAATACTACCCAGGAGTAATACACTCTTTTCCTTTTCGCCTCCGTATTCATCTGATAGTCGGCAAACCGGATCAAACCTTTGTCCACCAGATTATATTCGTTTAACTTATTGGCAATCATCAGAAATCTTTCGTGACGGAAGATCATACTTTTAAAAAAAGTTCTGAAAATATTGGGATAGGTCGCAAGACTATACCAGAAACTTGTTTTGATACCATCGGGCGCAAGGAGATACACTTCCTTCACCTGTTTCGGAAAACCTTCGATCGTGGTCAGGGCAAATTTCCCGCCAAGGCTATAGGCTAAAATTGAAAATGATGTGATGCCCTGTTCGGTAAAAAGAACCTTAAGGATGCTATTCCAGGTGGATTTTTTCAAGGGTTCCTCGCCCCCGTGCCACTCACTTTTGCCGTGGAAAAATAAGTCTATTATGTATAAAGTATACTTCGTTGAAAGTGATTTCAGAAGGGGTACGTATAAGGTATGATCCTGCCCAAAGCCGTGAAAAACCAGGAGCGGCTCTTTCCCGTGACCCGCTTTGACGTAATGGAGCACATTTTTATGATGATGGATAAAGCTTTCCTGAACCATGTAACGAACTCCTGCCGGTAAAGCAATAGCGGTATTGTATGCTATAAACAGGAAGTTGTCAACTTTACGGATAAATTTAGGTTTTATAAAATAATTCACCTTACCCGCCGTCTCTGTAATAAACAAAGCAAGGGATGGACCTGGCAATGCAAGCAAAAGAACAGACCTTCCTGAAGGAAAAAGACCGACTGCTGAGCTTTATCCGCAACCGCGTCTCTACTACTGAAGAAGCTGAAGATATACTACAGGACGTTTTCTACCAGTTTGTGGCGGGTTATGATACCATTGTGTCTCTTGACAGGGTTACGTCATGGTTGTTTTCTGTTGCGCGAAACAAAATCATTGATGGATACAGAAAGGAATCTATCCGTCCAAAGCGTGCCGACCTTTTCAGACAATGGGGGCCGGATGAAGAGACACCGATTACACTGCAGGAGATTCTTCCGGATTTAGGCAACACTCCTGAAGATGCCTATTTAAAAGAGGTTCTGTGGGAGGCCATCATGGAGGCCCTGGATGAACTTCCTCCGGACCAGCGTGAAATATTTATTCTAAATGAAATGGAGGATCGCAGCTTTCGCGAGATCTCCGAAGAGACTGGCGTTTCAATTAACACACTTTTATCGCGTAAACGCTACGCCATCCTTGCCTTGAGAAAGAAGTTACAATTGTTATATGATGAAATGTAATGTTAGAACATAACATGATTAAAATATGATCGCTATGAATAAGGCAAAAGTTATCGTCAAGTGGGTAGTGACAGCCATACTCTTTATGTTGTTGTTTGGTTTGCTTACCATGGTATTATGGAATTGGTTGGTCCCATTACTTTTCGGAGGACCGCACATCCGCTTCATAGAAGCACTGGGATTATTGTTACTGGCAAAAATTCTTTTTGGCGGCTGGGGAGGGCGAAGACGTGTTGGAAACAGCGGTCCTGCGTGGAAACACCGGTATTACGAAAAATTATCCTGCATGAGTGCCGAAGAGCGTGAACGCTTCAAGGCCAGGATGCAGGACAAGTGGTGTTCCCCAGGCAGACGGACATCTGACGAGAACACTGCGAATTCAAACGTTTGAAACGGCTTCATAAAAATTTAACAGAGAATTTATCTGAATCTCTGAACAAAAAGTACGATGATCCGTTAATGGAAACGACGGAAACTTTTATAATATTTAAAGTTTCCGTAGGTTTATGCCCCCAATGGAAGAGATTAATATCAGGCAAAAAATTCAAAAAGGTGCAGAAGACCTCTTCATGCGATACGGTGTACGCAGCATCTCAATGGACGATATTGCGCGGCATTTGTCAGTTAGTAAAAAGACCCTCTACCAGCATTTTGCTGACAAGGAAGATATTGTAACGGTTACCTGTAAGGCGCATCTGGATCGAAACGCCGTTGAGTTTCAAGCCATCCGGGATACTTCGAAGAATGCGATCGAAGAACTTGCTCAACTCTCGGTATGCCTGAAAAGAAATATGCAGGACATGAATCCTTCGCTATTGTTCGACTTGCAAAAATATCATCCGAAGGCCTGGAGTGTATGGCTGGATCATAAAAATAAATTTATCAGTGACTCAGTCGTGCGCAATTTAAAACAGGGAATAGCGGAAGGTCATTTCCGGCCGGAGATTGATCCTGTAGTGATGGCGGCGGTTCGTTTGGAGTTGATTCAGGTGGGTTTTAATGAAGATATTTTTCCGAGAGAACGTTTCCGGTTACCGGATGTTCAGATGCAGATGTTCGATCATTTTGTTTACGGCCTTGTGACGGACAAAGGCAGAAAATTATTCCAGAAGTATAAAGGAGTTCACAATAAGACTATTCTCAAATCCCCAACAGCATGAAACGTGTTTATCAGCTTTTGTTTATTATCTTGATTATCCCCCTCATCAGTCAGGGGCAATCCAATCAGAATTCCCGCAGCTTTTCGCTTGAAGAATGCATTCAATACGCGATGGATAATTCTATTAACATAAAGAACGCTGACCTCGACGAGAAGATCGCAAATGCGCGGGTGAAAGAAACACGCGGTATAGGATTGCCTCAGGTGGATGGCTCGGTAGCGCTAACCCACAATAAAACTTTGCCGAGATTTTTTGCGACATACGCAACCGTTCAGGGTTTTGCAGGGAAAAATGCAGATGGAACCAATGTTTTGGATATTCCGGGAATTGAGCCGTCTGACGTTATTGCTTCACAGAATTTTTTCCAGCTGCCATCGAGCGGCAGTGCGACTTTGTCCATTAACCAGATACTATTCAGTGGCTCATACCTGGTGGGGTTAAAAGCCGCGAATGCGTATAGGGAATTATCCATTCGCAGTACGGTTCAAACAAAAGAACAAGCTGTTCAACAGGTGACCAAGGCTTTTTATGGTGTGCTCATCAACAAAGACCGAATGAACCTTTTTGACAATAACATCGCGCGTGTCGACTCTTTATTGAAAACGACACAAGCGCTGAATAAAAATGGCTTTGCAGAAGGGATTGATGTTGACCGTATACAGGTTACGTTAAATAATCTGATGGCGGAGCGTGATAAGTTCTACAACCTGCAGGAATTATCCATTCAGATTTTGAAGTTTCAAATGAATTACCCAATGGATCAGGCAATGGATGTGAGTGGGGATATTGCTTCTCTGAAAATAGATGAAGGGCTTTTGCAAAATTATGAACTCGACTGGAATTATTCCCAACGCAGTGACTATGCTTTGCTTGAAGCAAATCGCAATTTGCAAAGCCTCGACGTGCGGAATAAATTCTCTACAGCGTTGCCAAGTTTATCTGCGTTTGCGAATTTGGGATATTCAACGCAATCGCCTGACATTAGTGGTTTGTTTAAAACTTCCAGCACATTGGAAGATAATGGCCAGATTGGCCCTGACAAATGGTATTCGTTCACGACGTACGGGATAAGTTTAAATGTACCGATATTTAGCGGCCTGCAGCGTTCATACAGGCTTCAGCAAGCCAGGCTGAATCTGTTAAAGGTAGAAAATAGTTTCACGTCGCTTAAGTCGGTGATAGACCTGGAAGTGAAACAAGCTGCCATCAGTTATCTGAACGCAATCAAATCGCTCGAATCCCAACGCGCAAATAGTGGATTGGCGGCAAACATCGCGAGGATTACAAAAATAAAATACGAAGAAGGTGTTGGCTCCAACCTGGAGGTGATTGAAGCGGAAGCGAGCCTGAAAGAATCACAGGTGAATTATTACAGTGCTTTATATGATGCTCTGATTGCCAGGGTGGATCTGGATAAAGCATACGGGAAATTGATACCTGATGCGAATACTCAAACGAAATAAATAATGACCCAAGTTATAAACACCCCCCACATGAAATCGAATATTTATAGCCGTTATGCTTTTGTTGTAGCCATTGCCATCCTCCTTGGTGCCTGCAGCGCTGCCACACCTGAGGACGATAAAGAAGCGCGTCTTGAAAAATTGAAGGCACAACAAACCGAAATTTCAAAGGAAATTCAAAAGCTTGAAAGCGAAATCGCGAAGGCGAATCCGGACGCTGCCTCAAATATCAAGGCAAAGGATGTCGGCGTATCCGATCTTGCCGTTCAGAATTTTGATCATTATGTTCAGACGCAGGGTCACGTAGAATCTGAAAATAATATTCTGGTGAGCGCGAAATCGATGGGCGTTATTACCCGTGTGAATGTTTCCGAAGGCCAGCAGGTATCGAAGGGCCAGGTGCTGGCTCAGATTGACAACTCCTTAATTGAAAGAAGTATTGAGGGTATGGAATCACAACTTGAATTGGCCAGCTCCGTTTATGACCGCCAGAAAAATCTATGGGATCAAAAGATCGGAACAGAAGTTCAATTTCTTCAGGCAAAAACCAATAAGGAAAGCCTTGAAAAACAAATAGCTTCTTTGCGCGAGCAAAATGATATGGCCCGGATAAAATCACCGATCAGCGGCTCGGTAGATAACATCTTCGTAAAAGTAGGGGAGAACATTGCACCCGGAATGCCTGCGGTTCGCGTTGTGAATGCTTCAGACTTAAAAATTCAGGCCCGTGTTTCTGAAGCCTACATCACCAGTATCAAAAAAGGAGACAAGGTACTGGTGAACATTTCCGAACTTAAAAAAGAAGTTCCCGCGCGCGTAACCTTTGTAGGCAGGACTATTGATCTGTTATCCAGGACCTTTAATGTCGAAGTGGCGCTGCCATCCCATCCTGACCTTCGTCCAAACATGACGGCCACCGTAAGAATTATTTTTGACTCTAACCCGTCTGCTTTGGTTATTCCAATCAACGTTATTCAGAATATCAATAATGAAAAGGTAGTATATATAGCCACGGAAAAAGGAAAACAAACGGTTGCTACACGAAGAGTAGTTTCCGTCGAGGGCGTTTATGGTAATCAGGCTGAGGTGAAAGGATTGAATGCGGGCGACAAATTGATTACCGTTGGATATCAGGGACTGAATGACGGAGATTTTATTAAAATTTGAACACGGGATAAAACCATCAGAAGGGTGTTGATCAATTACAATACCCTGGTTACTCACTCCAAAGTCGAAAACAATGCAAGACATAGAAAAAGAATTCAAACCTACCAGCTGGGCCATCGATAATAAGGTAAGTATATACGTTGCGACAGCCCTTATCTGTCTGGTTGGTATTTTTACTTACAATAACCTGCCAAAGGAGAATTTTCCTGAAGTGATATTTCCTCAGATCTATGTCGCCACGCCATATCCTGGAGCGGCGCCATCCGATATTGAAAACCTGATCACAAAACATATTGAGAAGCAGGTAAAATCCATTTCGGGGGTAAAAAAAATCTCTAGTAATTCTATTCAGAATTTTTCCAACGTCATTATTGAATTTGAAACCGATATTGACGTAGATGAGGCCAAGCGCGAAGTAAGTGATGCCGTTGACAAGGCAAAGCCAGATCTTCCCAACAACCTGCCGGATGACCCCATCGTTCAGGAAATTGATATTTCTGAAGTTCCGATCATGTTCGTCAACCTTTCCGGAGACTATGATCTCCAAACGTTGAAGCGTTACGCCGAAATGATGCAGGACCGTTTTGAAGGTCTCAAGGAAATAAGGAGGGTTGATATTGTTGGCGCCCTTGACCGCGAGATCCAGATCAATGTGGATATTTACAAGGCGGCACTCGCGGGTGTTGACCTCGGAGATATCTCCCAGGCTATTGGCGGAGAAAATGTGCTGATCCCCGGTGGCCAACTATCGGTGGGTGGCATGAAGCGTTCGCTCAGTGTTAACGGAGAGTATGCCAATGCTGAAGAGATTGCCAATACCGTCATCGGTTCTATCCAGGGTGGTAAAGTATATTTGAAGGACATCGCTGAAGTTGTGGATACCAATAAGGAACAGGAAAGCTTTGCCCGTTTGGACAAAAAAAATGTTGTTACGCTGAACATAATCAAACAAAGTGGTGAAAACCTGATCAATGCCGCGGATCAGATAAACGCCATTATTAAAGATTATGAAAGCGGTGTGCTGCCGGATGGATTGAAGGTTACCGTTACAGCGGATCAATCTGAAAATACCCGCGTAACCCTCCACGATCTGATCAATACGATTATCATTGGTTTTTCATTAGTAACCATTATCCTCATGTTTTTCATGGGCGTGACGAATGCGATTTTCGTTGGCCTGTCCGTACCGATCTCCAGTTTTATTGCCTTCATGGTGTTTCCATGGATCGGATTTTCTTTGAACATGATGACCCTGTTCTCATTCCTGCTGGCTCTCGGTATAGTGGTGGATGATGCGATCGTCGTCATAGAAAATACGCACCGGGTTTTCGACAATGGGAAAGTGCCTATTCGAAAAGCAGCCAAGATTGCTGCAGGTGAAGTATTTCTTCCGGTCTTAACGGGCACGCTGGTAGTGCTTACTCCGTTTATCCCGCTCGCATTCTGGCCCGGGGTTATCGGCAAATTTATGATGTACTTGCCTATTACTCTCATCGTGGCATTATTGGCTTCTTTACTTGTAGCCTATATCATTAATCCTGTTTTTGCAGCAGACTTTATGAAGCCTCACGCGCGTCATGTGGAAGGAGAATCAAAAATTACAAAAGGATTTAAAGTCACCAGTGTTGTATTCGGTGGCATCGCACTTATTTCTTATCTCATCAATTTCGGATTAGGAAATTTTATTGTCTTTATTTATTTGTTGTATGTGCTACACCATTTCTATCTGAAAAATGTAATCTCCAATTTTCAGAATTTCGGTTGGCCGAAAGTTCAGAATGGATATCAAAGATTGCTGACATGGTGTTTAACCGGCTACAGACCATTTGGTGTTGTTGCGGCTGTTATCGGACTATTGATTTTTGCTATCGTATTCACCTGGATCCGTAAGCCCCCTGTCGTTTTCTTTCCCAATGGTGATCCGAATTTTATTTACGCCTATGTAAGAATGCCGATTGGAACAGATCAGCGCGTTACCGACTCCATTACCAACATCGTGGAAGACAGGGTCATCAATGCTATTGGAAAAAATAATAGTGTGGTTGAATCGGTTATTTCGAACGTGGCCATTGGTGCCAGCGATAATCCTTTTGATGCAGGTACGCAGGCGACACCCCACCTGGGTAAAGTAACCGTTGCATTTGCGAAATTTTCTGAACGGGAAGGTCAGTCTACGCGTGCATTTATGGATAAGATCAGAGACGCCGTCAAAGGAATTAAGGGCGCTGAAATTTCCGTTAATTCTGAAGCCAATGGCCCGCCCACAGGGAAACCAGTAAATATTGAGGTAGCTGCGGATGACTTTGATTTGCTGGTCAAAGCTGCCAGTGAGGTGCATCGTTTTCTGGTTGCACAACAAGTACCCGGAGTAGAAGAACTTAAATCCGATTTCCAGAGCGATAAACCTGAAATAGTGGTCAATATTGATCGCGAAAAAGCCAATCGTGAAGGCATTTCAACCGGCCAGATCGGTCAGGCGTTAAGTACAGCAGTGTATGGATTTGAGATCTCTCGTTTCAGAGATGCCAATGACGACTATCCCATTCAACTTCGGATTAAAGAGGATCAGCGCAATGATGTAAATACCTTGATCAACATTCCCATTACGTACCGCGATATGGGAATGGGTGGTGTCGTTCGGCAGGTTCCTCTTTCGTCGATCGCGACGGTTGAATATTCTAATAGTTTTGCCGGTATTAAAAGAATTGACCAGAAGCGGGTAATTACTTTGTCCTCCAATGTGCTGGCTAGCCATAATGAAAACGAGGTTGTTGCGGATATTAAGAAACGGTTGGAATCCTTTGATATTCCAGCTGGTGTTTCTGTTGAGATGACAGGGGCGCAACAGGAACAGGAAGAAACCGGTGCGTTCCTTATGTTTGCATTTTTTCTGGCGTTCGCCATGATGTTTATGATTCTGGTAACTCAGTTCAACTCGATCAGTAAGCCCTTGATTATTCTTTCAGAAATTATTTTTAGTTTCATTGGTGTGCTCATAGGTTTTTCATTATTCAAGATGGAGATATCCATTATCATGACGGGGGTCGGTATAATGGCGCTGGCTGGGTTGGTGGTGCGCAATGGAATTCTGTTGGTTGAATTTACCGAGCTGTTGCGTTCGCAAGGAGTCTCTCTTTATGAAGCGGTCATTGAAGCTGCGAAAACCCGTATGACGCCAGTTTTGTTGACTACTATGGCAGCCACCATTGGTTTGATACCACTGGCAGTCGGATTAAATATCGATTTTGTAACCCTTTTTACAGACTTTGATCCGCACTTATATTTTGGCGGCGACAACGTGGCATTCTGGGGGCCATTATCATGGACGATGATCTTTGGATTGATCTTTGGCACATTCCTTACCCTTTTGTTAGTGCCCGTTTTATATCTTATGACAGCTAAATTAAAGGAACGTGTTTACAAAGTTCGTACTAAACCTGCTCACGAAACCGGAGGTGCCGTTGCCCTTAACTAATGCACAATAAACTTTGATGAAGGTCGTCTTTATATAAGACGACCTTTTTATTTACGAGAGGATGTGCTCGTGCACCCATGATAACATTTAACAGATGAAACCGCGATACATGACTTTTATATTTTTTATCATCTTCTTTCTGATCGTCGATATCTACCTGTTTCAGGCAGTGAAGGCAGTAAGTGAAAATTGGTCTTTGGTCTGGAAAAATGTAGCCCGCCATAGTTTCTGGGTCCCTACTATTTTATGCATTGGGGCACTCTGCTGGTGGATGCTCGCAGATCCCTACCGCTTTAACAGCGGCACCAGAAACTGGATTCTCACCGCGCTCTTCGCAACCTATTTCTCAAAGATCTTTGGAATCTTATTCGTCTTTGCGGATGACCTGCAGCGCGCTGTGCGCTGGGTAGCGGGTCTGTTTCAGTCCGAAAGCCCACAGGAACTTCCCGGGAAAGGTATTCCCCGCTCGGAATTTTTAACAAAAGTCGCACTCATCGCTACGGCGATCCCATTTGGTACCATGGCCTATGGAATAATTTCCGGTGCACATGATTACCGCCTTAGGCGAGTTAAAGTAAATTTACCAAACCTTCCAAAATCATTTGACGGTATTCGCATCGGCCATATTTCGGATATTCATTCAGGAAGCTTTTTCAATAAGACGGCGGTAAAGGGAGGTGTTCAAATGTTGCTGGATGAAAAACCGGATCTGATTTTTTTTACCGGTGATCTAGTGAACAATGAAGCTTCTGAAGTAAAAGAGTACCTCAGTATATTTGATAAAATAAAAGCGCCTTTGGGGGTGTTTTCGGTGACCGGTAATCACGATTACGGCGACTATCACCAATGGAAATCAGCCGATGAAAAACGCGAGAACTTTAAGAGACTGATAGAGGCACACCGGATAATGGGTTATCAGCTCCTCATGAATAATCATCAGATCCTGGAACAGGGTGGCGAAAAGATCGCGATCCTTGGAAATGAGAACTGGGGTGGGAGAGGATTTACAAAATACGGCAAACTGGACCAGGCTTATCAGGGAATCAATGAAGCCAGCGTTAAACTCCTATTGTCCCACGATCCAAGCCATTGGGATGCGCAAGTGCGAAAGGAATATACCGATATCGATATCATGTTTTCCGGTCATACACACGGTTTTCAGTTTGGGGTCGAAATCGGAAATTTTAAGTGGAGTCCTTCCCAATATGCGTACAAGCAATGGGCCGGGTTATCTCAGGAGGGAAAACAATTCCTGTACGTAAATCGCGGATTTGGCTATTTGGGTTATCCGGGCCGAATTGGCATGCCTCCCGAACTCACCATTATGGAATTAAGACGAGGTTAAATGGGTTTGGTGTGCTCGTGTGTTCAGTTGTCCAGGTGTTGACGCTTCTGCTTTTACCGTCTCCCATTTTTTTCCGTTATTCAAGGATTATTCTCATCATTCGTCCAGATTTAAAATCAACACATTAACACCCAACACATCAGCACAATTTAGGTCGATTTGTTGTTAGAATTATATGGTTCCAAGCCAGTTGTTGCTTCAAATCGTTCTTTTGATCCTGATCGATATTTATATATATACATCGGTTTTCAGGACCACCCGCCGTTTTAATCCTTTCTTGAGAAATTTTGTCCGTATTGGCATTTGGGTGATCTCCGCAGCGGCCATTACAGCAGTGATTTGGTATGCAGTAAGCGAGCCTTATTACCGTTCAATGAGCATCCGACAATGGATCATTACCTCGGTGATTATCATTTACGCCTCTAAAATATTTACGATATTTTTTATTTTCCTGGATGACATTCAGATTAATTTCCGCCGGTTTATTCGCTTTCTGAAAAAACGGTCGCATACAACCATTCAAGGTAAACCGATTACCCGTGCTGAGTTTTTTGATAAAGTGGCGCTCGTATCAGCCACCGTACCTTTTGCCTCGATGGTGACCGGAATTTTATCTGGGGCAACTGACTTTCGTGTGGTGCGAAAAACGGTTTTCTTACCAAACTTACCTGCCTCATTTGATGGTCTTCGGATTGGCCAGATCTCGGATATTCACGCGGGCTCTTTTTTTAATAAAACAGGAGTACAGGGCGGTGTTGAAATGCTTATGAGAGAGAAAGCTGATGTTATCTTTTTCACAGGTGACCTGGTAAATTATCAGACCGATGAGGTGGACGACTATATTAATATTTTTGATAAAGTGAAAGCGCCTATGGGCGTGTTTTCTACTACGGGAAATCACGACTACGGCAACTACCGCAAATGGTCTGATGAGGGTTCGAAGCAAAAAAATTTCAAAGACATGTTAGTGGCGCATCGCCAGATGGGATATCGGCTTCTGATGAATGAAAATTATTTGCTCACCGCAGGGCAGGACAAGATCGCTATCATTGGAGTAGAGAACTGGGGTGTGGGACCAGCTCACCGCTTTCCGAAATATGGAAGAATGCGGGATGCCTGTCGGGGGACAGAAGAAGTGCCCGTGAAACTTTTGCTATCGCATGACCCCACTCATTGGGACGCCGAGATACTTCCCCAATTTCCTCAAATCGACCTCACTTTTGCCGGGCATACCCATGGTTTTCAAATGGGTATTGAGGTAGGAAATTTTAGGTGGAGTCCTTCTCAATACAGGTATAAACAATGGGCAGGTTTGTATAAAACCGGTGATCAATATTTGTATGTGAACAGAGGGTTTGGATGCATCGGATACCCAGGCCGTATCGGCATGCCACCCGAGCTGACGATCGTAGAATTGAAGCGGGGCTGAGCGGTTGGAAAGATGCCAACCAAGACGATATTGCTTACTATCTACCACTGGCAGTAGATCCGAAACTAAATCTAAGGGTTCTGCTAAAAAGTAGGGCGGCCTACTTCACCAGCCTACAGCTTACTTACTGCTCCCGCTTACTGCCTGCAGCTTCCTGCCTACTACTTACTATTTTTTTTCCACCGCATGCCCACCAAACTCATTTCGCAAGGCTGCAATTATTTTTCCGGAAAACGTATCGTCCTGTAATGAGCGATAACGCATCATCAATGACAAAGCAATAACAGGAGTGGCGATTTGTTTTTCCAGGGCCGTCTCAAGCGTCCATTTTCCCTCACCGGATGAATGCATAATGCCCTTGATCATTTCCAGTTTTGGATCTTTCGAAAGCGCGTTTTCTGTGAGTTCCATCAGCCAGCTTCTCACCACTGAGCCGTGATTCCATACGCCGGCAACAGATTTCAGGTTCAGGTCAAATTCGCTTTTATGCAAAACTTCAAAACCCTCCGCAATGGACTGCATCATCCCGTATTCAATGCCATTGTGGATCATTTTTACGAAATGTCCCGATCCGGATGCGCCACAATATAAATATCCCGAAGGAACTGAAATATCTTTGAAAAAGCCTTCACAGTAATTGAAAGCTTCTTTCTTTCCTCCAATCATGGCGCATACTCCATGGAGGGCACCCTCCATACCGCCACTGGTACCACAATCCAAAAAATCTATGGCCTTCTCCTGCAGTTGTTTTGAACGGCGGATCGAATCTTTGTAGTTTGAATTGCCTCCATCAATGATGATGTCACCAGCTTTGAGCAGGGGTGTCAGTGTGGCAATGGTTAAGTCAACCGGATCGCCTGCAGGGATCATTAGCCAGACAACTTTTTTTCCCTTTAAAGAAGATAGGAGTTGCTCAATGGATGACGATGTTTTTACACCTTTTTGCGCGATGGCTTCCAGGGCCCCCTGGTTTAGATCAAATGCAGAGACATCATGCTTATGATAAAGCATATTCAATCCAAGATTAAAACCCATTTTGCCGAGACCAATAAGTCCGATTTGCATATTGTATTTTTTCGTTAAGAATTATTTTCGCCGATCATCTGATGCGCAAGGCTATCATAAAGATTTTTATATTTTTCAAATTGCTGTTGGTATCCTGCTGTAAACTCAGCCTGGGGGAGAATGTCGGTGATTTCAGCAGGTTTTAATTGTTGAAATTCCTGAATAATATGTAAGTTTTTCATCGCCAGGTATGCGGCACCAATGGCCGAGGCATCAGCGATGTTGATCAGACATATTTTTTTGCCAAAAATATTGGCCAGGATCTGAAGCCATTGCGACGAATGAACAAAGCCGCCGCTCACGTGGATTTGGCGGATGACCAACCCTGTGCTAATCATACTATGCGCTATGTGGTATAAGGCCATTGAAATCCCCTCAACAACGGCTCTTGTAAAATGGGCCTGGGTATGAAAACTCCGTATTCCAAAAAACACCCCACAGGCATCACTGTTCCATATCGGCGCCCGCTCTCCCAGTACAAAGGGAAGAAAGATCAATCCTTCTGCGCCCGGGTCAGTGTTGGCCAGCGTTTTAAATAATTGTGTGTAGTCGTTAGCACTGTCCAGTTTACTGCCCAGAAAATTTTCTACGTACCATTTTAAGATCACCCCGCCATTGTTCGTAGGCCCCCCACAAACATAGTCGGTGTCATTTAACCGGTAGTTAAAAGTCATTGCTTTGAAATTATGCATCGGTGCCTTTCGTGTGACCCTTACGGCACCACTGGTGCCAATTGTCAGGGCCATGATCCCATCATCGGTTGCAAAGCTTCCAACATTGGCAAGGCAGCCGTCACTGGCGCCAATATAAAAAGGCGTCTCTGTCGTTATGCCCATCTGCTTACATAGATTGAGATCATTACAGGTAGCCTGATGATCAGGATTCACCAACGTAGACAGATGATCCGGCCTGAGTGAGGTTAGGTGCAAGGCATTTTCATTCCAGGTTAATTTTTCGGTATCCATTAATCCCGTTGCCGAAGCAATGGAATAATCGACTTCAAACCGCTGAAATAATTTATACCAGATATATTCTTTTATAGAAATGAACTTGAATGTTTTTCTAAATAAGTCTCCTTCGTGATCTTTCAGCCAATGTATTTTGCAGAGGGGAGTCATCGCGTGGATGGGTGTGCCTGTTTGCTCGTAGATCATTTCTGCGGATGACGATTGCAGGATTTTTGTAGCGATCGATGCACTTCTGTTATCGGCCCAGATGATCATATTCATCAGGGCATTGCCATCCTTGTCAACAGGAATAACACTATGCATGGCACTGCTGAGCGATACTGCCTCCGGCGATGTCTGCAGATGTTGCGTGATTCGCAGAATACATTTGAGGAAAGCCTGCCAGATAATTTCAGGGGCTTGTTCCTGATAGCCTGGCTGAGGATGCAAAGTGGGATAGGATACCTGCGCGGAATAAATTACGATACCCGCAGAATTCATCGCAATTGCTTTTGCGCTTCCTGTTCCGATATCAATGCCGATGACGTATGACTCCATCCATTTTTCTCCCAATATAAAAAAGAAAGGGCACCTGTAAATAACAAATGCCCCCGGGGTTAGGTATTACATAGAATTTTCTAATGAACAGCCTCCATTTCTTTCCTTCTCTTTGCATCAATGGAATAACGGCCCGCGCCAAAAATAATAAAGACTATCAGGCCGCCTAAGACGAGGAGCGATAGCCATAGTTCCATGTGGTTGCCGATAGAGAGAAAACCTTTTGGTGAATTTACAAAAATCACAGCGCCAATCAGAATGGGCAATTGAATCAAACATACGATACGGGTAAAGAGACCTGCGGCGATGAGAGGTCCACCCAATATATGCGCAAATATAATGTAGTGGGCCAATGCTGCCCCAGCAAACCAGGTGGTAATACCGGATGTGGTATTTTGCAGATCATCCATATGGGTTATGAACTGAATCCCTTTGAAGGTAAGGAATATGCCTAAAGCAATTCGGAAAATATCCAGAAAGCCAGGGCGATGACTATTGCCCCACGATTCAACGTTGGTTATCACACTCATAGCATGTAAAGTTGGTGAGATACAAAGTTTACAAAAAAAAATGTTATGGAACAATATTGTCGTTGAAACATTTAGCAGTATTGATTCACTGATACAGATTCGGTTTCACCACACCTGTTCGCGGACTACGCCCTGGGGACGGTCCCTCCCTTAAAAAAGGAAAAAAATGCAGCTTCATTCGCAGACTCTTTTTATTCTCACGTTTAGTTTGAGGGTAAATAATCAATGAGTGTGTTAGAAAAGGAAACGTTGTGAAATTGGATTTAAGGGGCCGTTTGCGCGGGAGTCAAATGGGAAAATAGAAGCATAAAAAAAACTGCCCGTTGGACAGTTCTTTTTTTTGCAAACAATATCTTGATGATCAATAATCGTTGTTACTGTTTGTTCGGTTAAATCCGCCGCCGCCACCACTTCTTCCATAACCTCCACCACCACCACTGCGGGGGGCATCAGTTTTTGGTCTTGCTTCGTTAACAACTAAGGTCTTTCCTAGAAAATTGAAACCGTTCAAGGTGGTAATAGCCTGTCGGCCTGCAGTGTCATCCGTCATTTCGATGAATCCGAAACCGCGGCTACGCTGCGTTACTTTGTCCATAATAATTTTGGCGGATGAAACTTCGCCGTACTCTTCGAATAATCCCTTCAATTCCTGTTCGGATGCCTTAAAAGGGATGTTGGCAACGTAAATGTTCATTGTTTTAAATAAGTAAATGAGAAGATAGAGTTAGTGCGAACTGACCCCCTTTGATTGGCGAACATGAATAAAAAGTTGTTCTGCCGAAAAAGAATAATCAATTAACAAGTTAAAGGTAATAAAAAATAATAATATCACGCGCAAGCTATTAAAGCCCTTTTTAGGCTATTTCCGGATCAATGGGATGAATCTGTGCGTTGTCAGGGCAAAATAAGCGGCAGGGCAACCGATTTGCCCAAATCTTAGAAAGCGCCTCCAAAGGCCTCCAGGGCCCATCAATATCAATGTAGATAAGACATTTAGGGTTAATAAGATGTAAGGCCGGACTTTTTTAAGCAGGCTTTACGCTGGGTTGAGGAAACTGGAAATATGATGGCGCAAATGAAATACTGTACTTTTTATTCAGCGATCGCATGAATGGCGGTTAAGAATCATAAAGGCGCAAAGTTATTCGCGCCTTTATGATTATGATTCACTGTGATTAACTTAATACGCCCTGTCAACACTTCCGGTCCCGTATACCTTCTTTTGGGTATTTTTCGTGTTCCCTTTGTGCTTGACCAGACCGCTGCCGGCAACAATAGCGTCAATATTGTTGCTCACGTTTAATTCGCAAATGCCGGAGCCGCTCACTTTAATTTTGGCTGTCTCCATGGGGCAATTGTAACCGTTTATTGTCCCAGCGCCGCTGATGAGTGCTTCCAGTGAGGTTGCATATCCGCGTAAGGCAATGTTTCCAGATCCGGTAACCTCTGCTTTTACAACATCACCTTTTAGATCTATGTCCATGCTGCCGTTGCCATTCACCGCCAGGTTGATGGTACTGGTGGCCAGGGAGTTTTCAGCGATTATTTTTCCGCCGCCATTCACCTGAAGCTCATTAATATTTTTCATACTGACGTATAGCTTCATCGTTGGATTAAGTTTGATATCATCAATTTTAGCCCACAAGCTTTTGTTAGTACTTTCGGGTTTTCGTTCGATGTTGATCATTAAGATCCCATCCACAACCTTAATATCGCTTACAGAAAATATTTCAGTCAGGGCCTCAACCGTTATTTCCTGCTTGTTCGTTTGTTTCAGATAAACCGTATAGTTGGAGTTTACATAGATAGATTTGAATTCCGGAAGCTCCAGGATTTTTTTTGTTACCTGTGAAAAAGCCAGCTGACCAAGAAGACAAATTACCAGCGTAAGAATTTTAGTTTTCATAGAATTGTTTTTAATGGGGTTCAGGATTATATGGTTAATACAAATTAATGGTAAATGGTAAGAGGACGTTAAAAATTGCAATCAATTCAAATCGAATTTTAGTTGCTCATAGAGCGCTTGCCGAGGCGCGGTATCATTCAATGTGAAAACCCCTATTTATTTCTTTTAAAAATAGCTTTAAAAATCAAAATAAATACAATGCCACCGATGCACATTATTAAAAGAACTTCCGGTGTAATATATTTTATCGCATGCATGAATTTTAATGATTAAAATTTAATTCGAACCTGAAATTTAACATCATTCTTCGTATTTCCCTCAATCGCATCCTGTCCGGTGCCAATTACATCACCATTGGTTATTCTCGTTCGGGCGTACCGAACCCAAAGGGTAAGCTGTTTATGTATAGTATACTCAATTAATGCATAATTTCTTACACCACTTCCGTCATACGCTGGAAGTGAAAATGAGAGCCAGACATCGTTTTCATAGATATATAGTCGATTATCGTAACTATCGGTATCAAACAATGCATGCCTCCCGGTAAACTGAAACCTACCAATAGAAAAATGGATGTCCTGTACCAACGCCATACCCTCCGAGGTTTCTTTGTCAAAAAAATAACTGCTGTACTGGAATCGGGACTTCAAGCGAAGGTTTTCGCCGATTCCGTAGTCACAGTTCAAGGTAAAGTTGCGTCGTAAACCTTCCTTCAATTGATACAAGGTGTTAACTTCCGGCAAATTACGGTGTTTGGATTCCGCGCGCGCTTGTGCAAAAATCGCTATCTTTTTCACAGGTTGGTAGGTAAGCTTTAACAACCATTCATAACCCTGAGCAGGAGCGTACCTTCGAAATCCTAACCAGGGAAATGCGAACAGGTCTGCATATCCGGAGAGGTTGTATTGACGACTCCACCGATACTTCCAGCCCCAATATAAACCTCGCTCATTTTGCGGTTGAGTATTTTCTGAAAAAGCGTTTGAATAAAATCCATAAAAACTGGGCGCGTATTTTCTATACAAGAGTGAAACATCCAGGTTTTTGTGGGCATGAATCAGCCACCCGGCGATACCCCCTTTCCCACCCTGGATAGACTGGGCCGCTTCGCTGAAAAATGCAAAATTTCTGATCCTGTAGTTAAGAAAAAAACCTGTGTTTATACTTTTCGACCCCTCGAATGCAAATTGATTATAGGCCGTGGGGGTTTTTCGCAGAGGTATATCGAAATGCAATGCATTGAAAATGATGCCCGCATCTAATCTGTTTTTGTAGTAGCGCACAACCATTCCATAATTTTGTTCGGTCACTTTTTTTCGGTTTCCTAACTCTGTCCGCGACCTATGCAGGCCAGTTGTTTGAAAAGAAGTAACCGTCAAAATATCATGATCAGCCACAGAAGAAGAAGCATCCCTTTTTGTCAATGAAAAGAAAACGGAGATATCAATATTGTTGACGGCCTGGACCGTCAATCCGGCACCTCTCAGATAGGCAACTTCATTTATAGACGTATAAGGAAGAAATCCGAGGTTACTTTTTCGGGTAGTTGATACTGTTTCTCCTCCTTTGCCCAGGCCGAAGGCTCCTCCTAAAATCAGGCCTTGTGCAAATTGTGTCTGGAAATCACCAATGATAAGATTTTTTAGTCTTCCTTTATTCTGAAGCTGCACGTGATAGGATAGGAAATCAAAACCATACTGATAGTTCTTAACATTGAACATTAATTTTTCTCCTGGATCTTTTTCGCCTGTTAAGCCCAGACTAAAATCCCCGGGCAATGCAGATCGCATCCTGAAATAAACTTTGTTCGGCGATCCGATGAATCCCTGATCCGCAGAGGATTTGAATCCCTTCTTGAATTCGAGTGTTCTTTCGTAACGCGTGATGAAATAACTGTGACCTGCTGAAAATATTCTCTTCAATAATGACCGGTCGATAGCCTGCAAGGGATCAGTCACTTTAATAAAGGGAATAAGTCTTGATATAACCGGCAAGTCAAATTCGGGAATGATCTGCAATTCAAAAATATCCGCGAACCTTCCCTGTTCCTTTCGGTAATCCAAAAAGTTTTGGATCTGATGGTCACTGAGGATGTGCAATGAAGTTAACTCTTCCCGGGTGACAGTATTCAAGTCGTAAGGGGAGGATAGAATCTGCGCAAGGTTTTCATAAAGGTCATCGTGGTCGCCATCAAGGTCCTGAAGACCTACCATTTCATCAGAAAGTCGTTCCAGGTCGACCTCATTTTTTTCGGACGGCTGTGCACATAGATCCAAAGTCAGAATATAAAATATCAAAAGGATAGTTGTCTTCATTTTTGCCTGAATTGATACAACACCGTTGCCTGGTGACTTATTCCAAACGCATCATTGAATTGCAAAGAATAGTCCAGGTCAAATTTGTTCGGCTTAAATCCAACACCAAAAAAACCAACTTCTGGATTGAGGTTAAAACCCGTTCGAAAGACAATTCTTTTTACTGGCTGGTATTCAAAGGCCATTTTCCAGATGGGCGAGTATTCAAGATCTTTTTCGATTTCTGTTAGGATGATCGTTTTATCAGAAAGTTTAAAGGCGATGCCCGCGATCAAACTGGTTGGAATTCTTTCCCCTGAAGATTCATTGATGACGGGCTGGTTGATATTCACGATATGAGCACCAACGGATACTTGCGGAGTGATTTCTGCAATTCCACCGAAGCTTAAAGTCAATGCGGTGTTGGTACCGAAACCCTCCGCATGATATTGAAGGTAGTTTACTTTCAGACCAAGGGAAGCCAGTCCAAAGGTATGGGCTGCTCCCGCCGAAATACTCAGTTCATTATATAGATTGTCACCAAAGCGAAAGACACTGATACCCGCGCCTCCATCAGTAACAGGTATAGAAAAGAGCGCGGCCATCCGGTTAAAAAATGGTATGGATGGGATAGCATGGTAACTAAAGGCGACGACCGGATTTTCGGCTTTAGCGAGGCCAGCAATGTTATTGGTTAAGGACCAGGGGTCGGATAAACAACTGGAAGCGTTGGCCAAACCATGGGCTCTCGCACCCATATGAGGGGACGCGCTTTGTGCTATGCCATCATAGAAAACGATGCATAGAAGCAGGGATTGCCAAAATATTTTAATACGAAAGAGGGTTTTTTGACAAGTTGAATGTAGAAAATCAGGCGGTATTTGCCAAGAATAAGAGGAGGATTTTTGAATTTATTCCTTTTCCTCAACGGGTTCCGGGTGAGCATCGTCTCGGTCTATGATCAATTGTCCAAATCACTGACCACTGACCACTGACTAAAATTCTTTCTTAACATGAAAAAAGAATCCCTGTTCTCCTTCTATATTAAAAGAGTATTCGAAGCGCAGGACAATATCATAAAATCCTACAAGATCTAAACCAAATCCGGTTCCTGCCAGAATTTTGTCTGAGAGTTCAGTGTTAATGAGCATCTCATTATAGTAGGGGTAATTCTTCACATAGCCAAGGTCAGCGTACGTTTTAAAATAGATGGAGATTGGAATATATCGGAATTGCTCGGCAGGCATCATGGCCCAATGATACTTTCTGCTAAATATTAACTTTTTAAATGTTGTTTTATTAAGGAAATATTAGGGTCCTTCCACAACATACAACTCATATCCCCGAACAAATTGTTTACGCTGGCCCAGTGCGCTGAAATTAATATAAGAAAGGTTTTCAGGATAGCTATAATGTAGTATCAGATTATTGGAGATATAAAAATTTTTCTTCAAATCGGCGTACTGGGAATACAAGAAAGTAAATTCCACTTTCTCAAGATCCTCGCTAATGCCCAGACCATTTTGGGTGACATTCAGAATGTATTGATTTCCTTTCAAAGGATAAGCAGCCACATCGCGGTGATCGGAGTTGAACTGATAGGAAGCGGAAGGATACGCCTGACGCAGCAACCCTTCGCCCCGGATATAATTCGAATTTGAATCTTTTGCAATCTGATTGATGTGCAGGTTCCTGTATTCAATCTTTAAGGAATGGGTTTTATAAAACGAATTCCGGTAAGTATACGTCAGGCCGCCGCTTCTTTCATTGCGGAGTACCTGATCTGACTTCGTAAATTTATATTTGTGGCCAATGGTTTGGTATGCAAGATTTTTTGTTTCAAGAAAAGCGAGGTCCATTGACAGACCGTGCTTTTGTTTTTTGTCGATGTAAGGAAAGCGATACATTAACTCAAACTTCCGCTGAAATCCGAACTGCGCAATGAATCTCAGCGTCTCGTTTCGTCCGCGCATATTGAATTGGTACAGTCGCAATCCGAAATTCACCCGTTTGAAGTCGTGGTTATAATTCTGCCACCAGTCATTAAAGTTTCTATCGGCCAGCTCAAAGATCGGTGAGGGGAAAGTATACCATCGTTCATTTAGATCTATGAGGAGGTCTATTTTATTTTGATCAATTACCATGGTCCGGATCTCCACGGCATTAAATAATCGCGTGTTAATTAATTTTTTTTTGTCCAGGTCAAGAATGTCAGGAAGGTCTAAGCTGAAGATTATGTCTCCTTGTTTTAAGGTAAGTTCCCGCAGAATGATCTGGTCACGGGTGAGGCTGTTTCCGATAATAAAGACGCGGTTGATTAGTAAAAAAGTTCCGGTAGTATCTTCCGCGATCGAGTGTTTCCGTTCTTTCCTGGTAGAATCGGAAAGTGTGGTGTTCACCGCCACCGCAAGGTTTGCTTGAGAGGGGGTAAGAAAACTAAAAAATATAAGAATAATTCCCATCGGGTATCACTATTGACGCATGGTTATCCATGCGTCAGGTCCAACTTATCAGGACGAATGATCAGATTTTTTTTCGAAATGAATAAGCCAATATTAAAATTCCTGCCAACACTAATGGGATGCTCAATATCTGCCCCATGTTTAAAGGGAGCTCGTCCTCAAAGGAAACCTGGTTTTCTTTCAGGTATTCATAAACAAATCGGAGGCCAAAACAGACAATGAGGAAAATACCGAATATTCTGCCCGCCGGCAGGTTTTTCTGATATTGTAGCCATATCAAAAACAAGAAAATGGATAATAACAAACAGGAAATGGATTCATACAATTGCGCGGGATGCCTCGCTATTCCATACGTGCTTATCCTTGCCGCCAGATTCCCATTCTCCTGAGGCGCTATTTGATATTGTAAGGGCCCTGATCCTTCATCAAAAAATTCATTTAACCTTTGTGACAACAAGCCCTGGGCAGTTAACTCAATCATATTCCGGGCTTCTGCCTCCTGAATGCCTTGTTTGAAGAAAACATAAACCGAAACCGGAACCCGACCATTGGGCCTGTGTTCCAATGAGTCGTTTTTCCGATATGAAACGGATTCGATGATTTCCTGGGCATCATACGCTTTATTTTCCAGTGCTTCAGACAAGGGGTTAGCAAATACAACTCCTACGGCTCGGTCGGTGGGAAGCCCTATGATCTCCGAATTAAAAAAATTCCCGAATCGTATTAAAGCCCCTGTTAAGGCGACTAGAATAACAATTCGGTCCAGAATCTGAAAGTAATTTTGTCCCGGTTTTTTTTTGCGGCTATACAACCAGATGGCGAATAAAATTCCAATCGCCGCTCCATGGCTGGCTAATCCCTGTAAACCCGTGAATTTGAAGGGACTAAACTCAAAAGGCAGAAATATACTCCAGGGTTCTTCCCAGATAATTTCAGGCTGATAAAATATCACGTGACCCAATCGAGCTCCTATAATGGTTGCCACAACCATATATATAGTCAGGGTATCCACGTCTGACTCAGGTTTACCTTCTTTTCGGTATATATAGTATAAAATCTGCTGGCTGATCAGGAATCCCAATGCAAAGAATAATCCGTACCACCGAAGTTCAAATGAGCCTGCGGTAAAAATGTCCGGGCTGCCGTTCCAAATAATATAACTGAGTATAGCCATAATTAGCAAAGATAGGGGTAAAGTTTAAAGTGGAAAGCAGAAAGCAGAAAGCAGAAAGTTTAAAGTTTTGAGTTTAAGGTTTAAGGTTTAAGGACTCTACCCCCTGTGCCCTGATCCCTTAACCCCTCTAGCTCCTCCAGTTCCTCCCGGAATCCCGACGATAAAATCGGAAACCTGCACCAACTCCTTGGATCTACATTGAAGTCGTCGAGGTGGAGGGAAGGTGCTAGCCGTTCGCGTTTCCATTGATTGGCCGCCCATAACCGAAAGAATTTTCCGATAAAGGTCTTCAGCATGGCTGGCTCGAAATCGGCCTTCATGATCTCATATATTTCCAGGGGTGCCCGCCTTTCATAAATGGCCAGGCGTTCAATGGCCACCAGAAGGGGGTAGGGCATGAGATCATCTTCGTCTGTCTGATGATTTTCCAAAGGCCGTAATTCTGCGGTGGGCTGAAGGGTGTTGACTGACTTCAAGCCCGGTTGATCCAGGTTTTTTTCCGCCCATTTAAGCCATTGCAAAATGAAAACTTTGCTCAATCCTGCAATGGGTGAAAAGCTTCCGCTGGTATCTCCGTCCATGGTGGCATAGCCGACGTCCCCCTCACTTCGGTTAGAAGTGGTGAGCAATACCGCGCGTTTAATATTGGCCAACATCCAAATAATAGGCGAACGAGTTCGCGCCTGAATGTTTTGCAAGGTGATGTCGTCCGTTTGCCAGGTTAGTTTCCGACCGATGGCGGCTTCAATTTTTTCCGAATAGCTCCGGACTTCATCGTCAATTTCCCATTCGTGAAATTCCGCACCAATACTTTTCGCCAGCAACCTTGCAGCGGACAAGGTTTCAACCGAAGAATTTTTTGTGCCCTGATAGGCACAGCTCAGCAACTTGCCAACAGCATTTTTCCAGTCTTCTTTGATCTCGGATTCAGTTAATCCAACCAGCTCGCTGAATTTTTTCCAGCCAAGTTCGGCCCCGGCGCGTTTTACCATCTCGGCTACAAAAATGGCACAGATACTCGAATCAGCCCCACCACTTAGGGAGACAACAAATCCCTTTGCTTTACTTTTTCTGAGATAATCAAATAGTCCGAGGGAAACCGCGCGGATGAGTTCCTCATTGATTTCTTTGTTGTCGACCGACTTGATAAGGGGTGTTTTTCCGGCATCTTTAAAATCAACGTCACAAGCCATGATGTTAAAGTCTCCAAAAGCAAGCCTCCGGTTTATCCCAATGAGCTTGCCTTTCTGCCCAACAATGATGTCGCCGTCATAGATCATTCGCCCGGCTTCATTACCAAGCAGGTTGACAAAAAGATAAACGCAGTTAAATTTTCCTGATCCCTCAATCACCACTTCCTTTTCGCGCAACTCACTTTTGCCCATAGCGTAATGGCTGGCGCTGGGGTTGAGGATCAGGTCAACACCCCTTTCGCACAACCGGTAGCCCGGCCGGTTCTTTTTTCTCCAGGCATCTTCACATATTTCAAAACCGAATCTGACCCCATCCACTGTATAAATTATGTCACCAGCCTGAAAATGTTCATTATCTTTTGAAAAATCAATGACCTTTCCAGGCTCCCATTCTTCAAACCAGCGGGGCTCATAATGCACGCCGTCTTTTGCCAGATTTTGTTTTAGGGTTATGCCGAGAATTTTTGTGTTGCTGATTACGCATACCCCATTGTAACTGACCGCGTTGATGTACACCGGAAATCCAAGAGCAACCGTGATGTCCTGACATTTTTCTTTTATACCCAGTATCTCTTTCCAGGCTCTTTCGGCAACCCATTCACTGAGAAAAAGGTCTTCACACCCATAACCGGTAACACAGAGTTCAGGAAAACAAAGAATGCGGATTTTTTGCTTTTGCGCTTCTTCAATAGCTTGAAGAATACGGAGGATATTGTTCTTCCAGTCGAGTGGGGTTTGATTTACGGTGGCTCCAGCAATTTTTACCATGTAGAAAGAAATATTTTTTCCTCAAAATAAATTCAGCATCTCACAGGTTTTCAAGGCAGCATCCTGCTCTGCTTTCTTCTTGCTATTGCCATACCCGGTGCCCTTGGCTTCATTATCCACCATTACCTGAGCGGTAAACTCTTTATGATTTTTGGCCTTCTTTACGTTTACAATTTCAAAACGAACGTCCTTGCCCTCGCGTTGTGCCCATTCTATAATTTTGCTTTTAAAATTAGAATCCGAATTGACCAGTTCATCAAGATCATAGTTGGGCGCAATCATTTTGTCGATCACAAACTTGCGGGTGCGCAGATAACCCTTGTCTAAATATATTGCGCCAACGATGGCCTCTAGTGTGTTGCCAAGGATAACCTGTTGAAGATGCGAATTTTTACTATCAAACTGCACAATATTGGCCACGCCAATTTTTCTGGCAAGATGATTTAAGGCTTCGCGGTTGACGATACGCGACCGGATCTCTGTTAAGAAACCTTCTGGCTTAAAGGGAAACTTTTTAAACAGATAATCCGCCACGGCAGCTCCCAGAATCGCGTCACCGAGATACTCCAATCGCTCATTGGACTCTTTGATGCCATGGGTATTTTCCTGCGCTATGGAACTGTGAACGGTCGCCAGTTTATAGAGTGCTAAATTAGATGGTGTAAGGCCCGATATATTTTGAATAGCCCTGACCAGCTTTTGATCATTGGTTGTTTTGCCTTTCGGGATTTTAAGGATTTTCCAAACCAAGCGAAGTCAAATTAGTAAATGAATTGTTGCTAATTTACAATTATAATAATTGTTAAAGCCCGAGTTACACTTTCTTCACCAGGATGGAAAAGTTATGGCCACCAAATCCAAAAGTATTGCTTAAAGCTACAGTCACATTACGTTTCTGCGCTTTATTGAAGGTCATATTCAATTTCGGATCAAGGTCCGGGTCGTCGTTAAAATGATTGATGGTAGGGGGTATGATCGATTGATCGATTGCCATTAAACAGGCGATGGTTTCAATGGCCCCGGCTGCACCCAGGAGGTGCCCGGTCATAGATTTGGTAGAACTGATATTCATCTCATAAGCATGCTGATTAAATACCTTTTGTATCGCTTTTATCTCACCTATATCACCCAGGGGTGTTGAGGTGCCGTGGGTATTGATATAGTCAACATCCTCCGGTTTAATACCGGCATCCTCCAGGGCATTGTACATTACCTGGATGATGCCTGCTCCCTCGGGATGAGGCGCTGTAATATGATAGGCATCTGAGGACATACCTCCACCTATAATTTCCCCATAAATGCGGGCGCCCCTTTTTTTAGCATGTTCATACTCTTCCAAAATCAAAGCGCCTGCACCTTCGCCCAGCACAAAACCATCGCGATCTTTATCATAGGGACGCGAGGCTGTTTCTGGTGAATCATTTCTTTCGGATAGCGCTCTCAAAGCATTGAAACCACCTACTCCTGCTTCGCAAATAGCAGCCTCTGAGCCGCCGGAAACAATAATGTCCGCCTTTCCTAATCTTAAATAAGTGAAGGCATCATACAAAGCATTTGTTGAGGAAGCGCATGCGGAAACAGTCACATAATTCGGGCCCCGAAAACCGTACTTAATGGAAATATGACCTGCGCTGAGGTCGGGGATCATTTTCGGAATAAAGAAGGGATTGAATCGGGGTGTTCCATCACCTCTTGCATAAGATTTTACTTCTTCCTGAAAAGTAAGCAACCCCCCGATACCAGAACCCCAGATAACACCAACCCGGTTGAGATTGATCTCTTGCAGGGGAAGTTTTGAATCTTTTATAGCTTCATCTACCGCAACCATTGCATATTGGGCAAAAGGATCCATCTTTCTGGCCTCCTTGCGGTCCATGAAATTGCCTACATCAAAGTTTTTAACTTCGCAGGCAAATTTGGTTTTAAATTGAGCAGGGTTAAAACGGGTAATCGGAGCGGCACCACTTTTCCCATGCTTCAATGCCTCCCAGAATTCCTGGAGGGTATTTCCTATTGGGGTAAGTGCACCAAGTCCTGTAACGACTACTCGCTTCAAAATCATGTTCTAGGGTGTGTGGATGTAGAAAGGCAGTTATCAATTATTTCTTAACGTTTTGTTCCAGGTAGGAGATAGCCTGGCCCACAGTTGAGATATTTTCAGCCTGATCATCTGGAATGGATATGTTGAATTCCTTTTCGAACTCCATGATTAGTTCGACGGTATCTAGTGAATCGGCCCCAAGGTCATTGGTGAAGCTAGCCTCCGGAGTAACCTCAGATTCTTCCACACCCAATTTTTCAATAATAATCTGTTTTACTTTTTGTGCAATTTCAGACATGTTTTTTCTGTTTAGAGATTTAAAAATCTCTGCAAAGAAAGAGATTTACAGCAATATTGTCAAACTTTTTTGATCTTGGCATATTGAGGCGAAAACGTGTGTTTTCAGTGTTAAAATGAAGAAAAGCAAGTTAGTTATAGACTATGAATTTGACTTTGAGCTGTTGGGCATCACCACAGCTGCCCGGGGTTACAAGTTGGCGTGGGACATCAATCAGCACCTGGGGATAAGACTGGTGAAACAACCGGATCTGATGGTAGGTTTTAAAAATAGCGAGGAAAAGAACTTTTCTTTTTATGCCTTCCAGACCCCCCTCAATCGTTTGAAATTGTTTAAAAACAAGCCCTCAGACCCGGATTCTGGAAAGTATTATCTAATACCTGAGTTTCCTCACTATGATTTTATAATTTTGGCGGCCATGGAAGATAAGCACGCAAAGGAATTGATTCAACTCATCAAAAAAATACCCGCTGTCCTGTTAGTCGCTTCCATCCCGCTGATTGGCCTTAAGTCTAAAGCAAACTTTATCTTTTGAACCCATCATGCATTGTTCAGTTTCCTAACCCTTTAATTAAGTTATACCCAAAACCTTATGTTTGAAAAAGCTTCTTTCAACAAGACAAAAATTGTTGCCACTGTTGGCCCGGCCTCAAGTTCAAAAGACATGTTGCGTGCGTTGATCCGGGAAGGTGTTGATGTGTTCCGCCTAAACTTTTCTCACGGAACTCACGAAGATCATTTGAAAGTTATTAACGCGGTTAGAGAATTGAATCAGGAACTGGGTTCCACTGTATCGTTATTACAGGACTTGCAAGGCCCTAAAATCCGCGTTCAGGAGGTTCAACCTGACACGATTGTAGTAAAGGGACAGGAACTTGTTATTACCTCACGTCAGTTACTGGGGAATAAAGATATTGTGAGCACATCCTATACTTCTTTGCCGAAAGATGTCAAGTACGGTGATATGATTCTCATTGATGATGGTAAGATCGAATTGAAAGTGAAGGAAGTACGGGAAGTGGAAGTAGTGACCGAAGTGGTTTACGGAGGTCCCTTAAAATCCCGCAAAGGAATTAACCTTCCCTTTACGAAAGTGTCGGCACCATCGCTGACGGAAAAAGATCTTATAGACCTGGATTTCGGTATCAATCACAAGGTGGATTGGATTGCACTCTCTTTTGTACGAAAAGGTTCTGACATTAAAGAATTGCGCCAGATTTTGGACGCTCATAAATCGACCTGTCGCATTGTGGCAAAAATTGAAAAACCCGAAGCCCTTAACAATGTTGACGAGATCATTAACTCGACGGACGCGGTAATGGTTGCCCGCGGCGATCTGGGCGTTGAAATATGGCTTGAGGAAGTTCCCATGGTACAAAAGATGCTGGTAGAAAAATGCAATAAGGCCGGGAAGCCTGTCATCGTAGCTACCCAGATGATGGAAAGTATGATAGAGAACCCTCGGCCTACACGCGCAGAAACCAATGATGTGGCGAATGCGGTGATGGATGGCGCAGATGCCCTCATGCTCTCAGCCGAAACCGCGGCAGGTAAATATCCGCTGGAAGTTATCCGCTCAATGGTTCGTACCGTTGCCTCCGTGGAGAAGAACCCCAGCATCTATTTCCGTTTCCGGGATGTCAATACCAGCGAAGCAGCCTTTATGAATGACAGTCTTGTACTCGCTGCCTGTAAACTTGCCAAAGATGTTGGCGCCAAAGCCATCGTCGGCATGACCTCATCAGGATATACCGCCTATAAAGCTTCCTCTCATAGACCCAATGCCAATATTTTCGTGTTCACAGGAAACCGTTCGCTGATCAATACCATGAATCTTGTATGGGGATCACGCGCATATCATTACGATAAGACCGACTCCACGGATGAAACTATCTCTGATGTGGAGGAAATCCTCAAACGCGAAGGACATGTAAAATCAGGCGACATTTTTATTTTTCTCGCCAGCATGCCCATTCAGGAAAAAGCAAGGACCAATACGCTGAAGATTAATGTGGTGAAGTAATCGTGGTCTATTAGAAATCCAATTACACAAAGTTTCACAGAGAAGGCACAAAGAAATCACAAAGAAATCACAATTTGTTTTAGGCGCGAAAAGGTGCGTCCGAACTGGCTGGTGAAGATTGAAAGAATTGCAAAATTGTTATTGTGCATGAGGACACAGAGAGATTTAGATCTGCACCCCTGGTACCCGGCTTGCATTTGGATTTCGAAATCCAATTACACAAAGTTTCACAGAGAAGGCACAAAGAAATCACAAAGAAATTGCAATTTGTTTTAGGCGCAAGGTGCGTCCGAACTGGCTGGTGAAGATTGAAAGGATTGCAAAATTGTTGTTGTGCATGAGGACACAGAGAGATTTAGATCTGTACCCCTGGTACCAGGTGCGTCCGGGTGATGGAATTTAGTCGAGTCTCTCCGTGAGCTCAAGCACACGTTCGGAACAACTTAATTGGTCGCTACAATAGTTCTTACTGTACAGTCAGTAACGGGACAATAGCGATGATTCCTGAGGACGTACGCTTATTCACGTGAAGGGATGGGCTACGTAAATCTCATCGTTTGGGTTCAAATAAAATCTTTTTAATAACCAAACCAGGTAAGATCCTATCGTCCATTACCTTGTTTAATAAGGTAATTTCTCGTATATTATTATATTGGAGAAAGCGTGACGCATATTGATGTACCTCCGATTCGCTCCTTGCGTGCCTTCCTGAAGATTAACGGGTGAAGGGTTGCACCAGGATAACATCCTCCCTGTCAACGACGACTGCCCCGGCAGGATCTCCCTTTCTTTTTCGAACGTATTTTTTTGGTGTAACGATCACCGGACACAGAGATTCGTTTTTCCGTTTCGAATAAAAGGCGGCCAAAGACCCGGCGTATTCAATGACATCTTTTGGAAAGTTTTTTCCGGCCTGGTGTTTAAGGATTACGTGTGAACCCGCTACATCTTTGGCGTGAAGCCACAAATCTTCTTTATACCCAAACTTTAGCGTCAGTACATCATTGGCCTGGGCATTTTTACCCACCCATATGGTATACCCGTTAAAAGTAAATTCATGATAGGGCAGTGGCGTAGTTTGCTTTTTCGTATCCGCTTCCGGACTAATCTCTGACCTTATGGCCCTTAAGGATTTCAGGTCAGAAGCAGTCTCCACCAACTCTAATTTTTTTCTAATGATCTCATTTTCCTGCTCCTTAATTTCCACCGCTTGTCTTAATCGCGCTATTTCAATGTGTTGGTTTTTCGCTTTTTTGTAAAATAATTCCGCATTCTTTTGTGGATTCAGGTCTTTTTTAAGTTTTATCTCTGTTAGTTTGTTGTCGTTATAAAAATTTTCAACAACCACTTTCTCCGCTCTGGGAGGAATATTATGCAGGTTTGCCATCACGAGATCGGCCCATACTTTGTAGTTGTTATCCTTCTCAAGCTCCGTGAGTTTCCCGGTATTCTTTTCACGATAATGTTTTCCTGCATCCAGTTGGGTTTGCAGGGAACTAACAAGCCTGGCTTTCTCCATGGCAAATGCGTAGAGATGGGTAAATGTGTAATAGAAATCATTGGCCGCGCTCAGTGGGTCACTCCAGACTTTCCTGATCTCGCCGGTTTTCAGTAGTGACAGGGTCGGAGTGCCCTGTATCATCGTGATGTAATACGCAGGGTCATTTAAATCTTTCAGCAACAACTGAGTCGTTTCCCATTTTTGAGTAAGGGATTGATCCGAAAAATGTTTTTCCTGAAGATATTGCCATACCACCTTTCCAAAAGTAAAATATACCCCTTTTAAATTACCAGCATGTGTTTCGAAATTTTCATAACTCCAGTCTATCTCCCGATCCAGATTAGCTGGTTTTATTTCGGCATCACCCATGAGGTTATTCCGGAATAATTCATTGGCTTGTCCATCCTGAAAAAGAACGATATTGGTTCGGTTACCGTGCATCTTGAAGAGCAGGTTTATGCCGTCTGTCGTCTGGAGGGCGAAACTTCTTTCGTTATTAAATTGTCTGATGCCGGCAACGTGCCGACCGATCAGCTGCTGGAAAAGATCCACACTATTCCTGCGCGCACGCTGAAAAGTTTCAGGAAACGAAAGACAGCTAAAGCCGGGCGAAAGACTTGCCTTTATCAGAAATGGTACCGATGCTGTTTCAAACCTGATGATTAATTCATCTTTGCTCTGGCTGAAACATTCCGAGATTACCGAATTTTTTATTCTGGATTCTAGTACTAAACTAA